>CALKNZ010000064.1 GCA_938091995.1 uncultured Luminiphilus sp.
TTTAATTTACTGGGTGGCGAAGTTCGCGAGACGACTGGCTTTGAAAGTACGGCAATCGCAAAAGGTGAGTCGCTCTTCGATACCGCTAGAGTGTTGAGTGGTTATTCTGATGTCATTGCAATGCGCCATCCCGCTGAGGGCTCGGTGGCTGAGTTTGCCCAGGGGAGTCGTGTACCTGTGATTAATGGTGGTGATGGTGCCAACGAGCACCCCACCCAAGCATTGCTTGATCTGTATACCATTCGCAGTGAACTCGCGGATCGAGGGCGCACGCTCGATACCTTGCGCGTAGCCATGGTGGGGGATTTAAGATTTGGCCGAACAGTGCACTCGCTTTCGCGGTTGCTGCAATTGTTTCAAGGGGTGAAAATTCATTTGGTTTCTCCACCCGAGCTTAAGATGCCCGGAGAGATTGTCGAGGAACTCCGGTCGGGCGGTCATGATGTGTTGGAGACCGATAGCCTTGAGTCGGGTATTGCAGATGTCGACATTGTTTACTCAACGCGCCTGCAGGAAGAACGCTTCAGCACCCGAGCAGAAGCAGACGCCTACAGAGGTCGATTTCGATTAAACCAGGGTATCTATACGGCACACTGTGAACCCAATACCGTGATTATGCACCCGTTACCTCGGGACTCCCGCGAGGGGGCTAGAGAGTTAGACGTCGATTTAAACGATAACCCTAATCTGGCCATCTTCCGTCAAAGTGATAACGGCGTGTTGGTTCGAATGGCGTTATTTGCGCTAATTCTTGATGTTGTTGAACGTGTTGATGACCACAGCCGGCCCGTAAGCTGGTACACGGAGCGCAGATTTTGAGCGCATTTTCGCCACGCTTTTCGGCCGAAGATGCGCAAGTTCTCGGGCGTGATGTGGTCTATCAGGGTTTTTTTTCTCTGGCAAAGTTGCACCTTACGCACCGTCTTTTTGGTGGCGGTTGGAGTCAACCGCTGACTCGTGAAATTTTTGAACGGGGTGATGCCGTAGCGGTATTACCTTGGGATCCTGTTCGTGACGAGCTAATTTTAGTCGAGCAGTTTAGGCCTGGCGCCCTTCGTCAGCACGAGAATCCGTGGATGCTTGAACTGGTTGCGGGCATGGTGGCCGATGGAGAAACAGACAGTCAGGTCGCTAGACGCGAGGCTGCGGAAGAGGCCGGTTGCACACTCGACCAGTTGGAGCTTATTGCCACGTTTTATCCCAGCGCCGGAGCCTGCTCTGAGCAAATCCGTGCTTTCGTGGGCCGCGTTGTTTCGGCGGGCGTTGGCGAGATTCACGGTCTTGCCGATGAGCACGAGGATCTCTTGGTTCATGCTATCCCCAGGGTAGAGGCGTTGCGTATGCTTGATGCAAATACCATAAACAACGGACATACGCTCATTGCTTTGCAATGGTTGGCACGTCATGGCGAGGCCCTTCGTGAGCAATGGCTGAGCAATTAGAGACTGATCAAGCTAAAAAGCCAGCTGGTTCAGCCAAGGGGCTGCTCCATTCCAGCGCACTGGTGGGCGGCGCCACTATGGTATCCCGAGTCCTGGGACTGGTCCGAGATGTGGTGCTGGCGAATCTAGTTGGTGCCACCAGTAACGCAGACGCTTTTTTCGTGGCCTTTAAAATACCCAATTTTTTACGGCGATTATTCGCTGAAGGTGCTTTTGCACAGGCTTTTATTCCCGTTCTCACAGAGACCCGAGAGCAGGGAGGCTTGAAGGCTGTGCGGGCTTTGGTCGATCGGGTGACAGGGGTTCTCGGCGGGGTTCTCCTTGCACTCACGACAGGAACGATCTTGGCTGCGCCTTTAGTCGCTCTTGTCTTTGCTCCCGGGTTTGCCAGCGATGCGAATAAGCTCAGCCTTACTGCAGACTTGATTAGAATTACTTTCCCGTATCTATTTTTGATTTCCATGACGGGATTCGCGGGCGGAATCTTAAATGCCTATGGCCGGTTTGGAGTGCCCGCCTTCACACCAGTCTTGCTGAACCTTAGCCTGATCGCCGCGGCTCTTTTTTTAGCCCCTGCACTTGAGGAACCCGTTTATGCCCTGGCAGTGGGTGTTATGGTGGCGGGGCTGCTGCAAATGTTGTTCCAAATTCCGTCTTTATATGGCCTCGATCTGGTGCCACGACCGCGCTGGGATACTCAGCATCCCGGTGTAAGACGTATTTTGACGCTGATGATTCCGGCCTTATTCGGTGTCTCCGTAAGCCAAATTAATCTGCTGCTCGATACGGTATTGGCTTCGTTGCTTCCGGCTGGGAGCGTATCTTGGCTGTACTATTCTGATCGATTGACAGAGCTGCCCTTAGGTATCTTCGCTATCGCGGTTGCCACTGTGATTTTGCCCAATTTGTCCTCACAGCGTGCTCGAGCAAAGGCCGCCGATAAAGATCCCGCCTTTACCGCGACCTTGCATTGGGCGCTGGGCCTGATTGTTTTAGTTGCAGTGCCGGCAACCGCAGCTCTCGTTCTTCTTGCAAAACCCATATTGACCACGTTATTTCAGTACGGGGCGTTTAGCCCAAGCGATGTTGCAAAGGCTGCTTGGTCCCTTCGAGCTTACGCTTTTGGTTTGACCGCGTTCATGCTTATCAAGGTGCTGGCTCCGGGTTATTACGCCCGCCAAGATATGAAAACACCGGTGCGTATAGGTATCATCGCCATGGTGGCTAATATGCTGATGAATCCGCTGTGTATTTTTCCACTGATGTGGATGTTTGATCTCGGTCATGTCGGCCTGGCGCTTGCGACTAGTTTATCGGCCTGGCTCAACGCAGGCTTGTTGTATCGAGGGCTAAGGCGTGAGGGCTTATTACTGGGTATCACACGGCAGCGGCTATCCCGTACAGCCCATATAGTTATCGCGATCATGGTCATGCTGGGGGTGCTGTGGCTTGGCCTGCCCGAGGCGGGGTGGTGGCAGGGAGCCGTTGCACTTTCCAGGGCACTGGCAATGGCAGCGCTGGTAATAGCGGGTGGTCTAGCTTATGGAGTAACCCTTTGGTGCTTAGGGTTACGGTTACGAAATCTTAAAAGTCCGGCCGTACTATTGTGAGTCAATATGACAGGCCCGCTAGGCGCACCTGCGCATTGTTTTCTATATACTTGACTCATTATTCGTCGACCTGTAGTTGAACCATGGACTTGATCCGCGGCCTGCACAACCTACGACCCGAGCACCGAGGCTGCGCTGTGACCGTAGGCGCTTTTGATGGTATTCATCTGGGACATCAGGCGGTGCTTTCCCATTTATCTTCCTGTGCCCGTGATCGCAATTTACTGTCGACGGTGATCGTGTTTGAGCCGCTGCCCAGAGAATATTTTCGGCCACTAGAGGCCCCTCCTAGAATTACAAATTTTCGGGAGCGACTGGCACTTCTCGCTAGCACGGGTGTTGATAGAGTTTTGGTTCTAAAATTTAATGAAGAATTGCGGGGCATGAGTGCGGAGGATTTTGTCAGCCGTGTTTTTGTAGACGGCTTGGGGGCAAGGTATATTGCCCTTGGCGATGATTTTCGATTCGGTAATAGTCGAGAGGGCGACTATGATTACGTCCGGACACTCGCTGAAAAGTTTGATTACGAAGTTCAACCGACGGGCACCTTGGAAATAGCCGATGCCCGTGTCAGTAGCACACGCATTCGCTCGGCTTTGGTTGAGGGTAATTTTATTGAGGTGCAGCAGTTATTAGGTCGGCCGTTTACTATGACGGGTCGAGTAGAGCATGGGCGTAAACTGGGACGCGAGTTAGGAGCGCCTACAGCTAACATTCGTATTAATCGAATTCGCAGTCCTCTGTCGGGGGTGTTTGCCGTTCGTGTAGACGGCCCTAATTTGGTGTCGGTAGCGGCCGTGGCCAATGTCGGCACACGGCCCACAGTTGATGAGGGTCTTAAAGCCAACCTTGAAGTGCACTTGCTCGATCGTCAGTGTGATCTTTACGGTCAGCGACTTGAAGTCCGCTTCCTGCACAAGTTGCGAGAGGAAATAAAGTACGAATCCCTCGATGCCTTAAAGGAAGGTATCGCCAAGGATATTGATAATGCCCGCCATTGGCTGGCTCAACCCGGCCATAGCTAATAGTTTTAAAGTATGAGTGATTATAAAAGCACCTTAAATTTGCCTCAGACGGATTTTCCGATGAAGGCTAACTTATCTCAGCGAGAGCCCCAGCGCCTTAAGCAATGGCAGGAAATGGATCTCTATGGATTGATCCGGGCGGCCGGCGCCGGCAAGCCTAAGTTCATTCTTCACGATGGCCCCCCCTACGCTAATGGCGAGCTTCACATTGGCCACGCGGTCAATAAAATTCTCAAAGACTTTATCGTCAAGTCACGCACCATGTCGGGCTTCGATGCACCGTATGTGCCCGGCTGGGATTGCCATGGTTTGCCTATCGAGCTTAATGTTGAGAAGAAAGTGGGTAAGCCCGGGCACAAAATATCAGCCTCTGAGTTTCGTCAACGCTGTAGAACTTATGCGGCGGGGCAGGTCAAGCAGCAGGCAGAAGATTTCAAGCGAATGGGCGTTGTCGGTGACTGGGATAACCCCTATTTGACGATGAACTTCGATTTTGAGGCGGAGATCGTTCGTACTTTGGGCCGGATTATCAGCAACGGTCATTTGCATAAAGGTTTCAAACCGGTGCATTGGTGCCTCGATTGCGGTTCTGCCTTGGCCGAAGCCGAAGTCGAATATCAGGATAAAATTTCATCTGCCGTCGACGTCGCATTTCCAGCGACGGACAGCGCGGCATTTCATCAGGCCTTTGGTTCGGATGGAGAAGAGCCTGTTGACGTGGCCATCTGGACAACGACCCCCTGGACCTTAGCTGCCAACAGGGGGGTCAGTATTAGTGCTGACCTTGATTATGTTTTATTGCGGGTTGGCGCGCGTGCCGTTGTTATCGCTGAGGCGCTGGTAGAGGCCTGTGCTAAGCGCTATGAGATTGATGAGCCCATGATTCTTGCAAGGGCCAAGGGACAGCAGTTAGACCGCCTGACGGTGTTCCCGCCTTTCGCTGATATCGCAGTACCGCTGATGCTGGGCAGTCATGTGACTACAGAGGCCGGCACTGGCTGCGTTCACACGGCACCTGCTCACGGTCTTGAGGATTTCGAGATCGGCAAAGCCTACGATTTAGAAGTTTATAATCCCGTTGGTGGTAATGGCATTTACCTGCCCGGAACACCGGTCCTGGAAGGTAAGCATATTTTTAGAGCCAACGATGAGATCGTCGCAGAGCTCAAAACGAGAGAAAGGCTGCTTGCGCATTTACCCTACGAACACAGTTATCCCCATTGCTGGCGCCACAAAACACCGATTATCTTTCGTGCGACTCCCCAGTGGTTTATCAGTATGTCCCAAGGAGGCTTGCTCAGTGAAGCCGAGCAAGCGGTTGATGGCGTGCGCTGGATTCCTGATTGGGGTCGAGCGCGTATTGATGCAATGTTGGGAGGCAGACCTGACTGGTGTATTTCCCGTCAGCGAACCTGGGGCGTGCCCATTACCTTATTCGTACATCGAGAAACCGGCGAGCTACATCCCAGAACAACCGACCTCATAGCGGAGGTGGCTGATCTTATCGCTGCCTCGGGAATTGACGCCTGGTTTGATCTTGACCCTGCGGTTCTATTGGGGGACGAGGCTGACCAATACGATAAAGCCAGCGACACACTGGATGTTTGGTTTGACTCTGGCGTGACGCACGCTTGCGTACTGCGACAGCGCGACGCACTGCAAGCGCCGGCGGATCTTTATTTAGAGGGCTCTGATCAACATCGTGGCTGGTTTCAATCCTCCCTTTTGACCGGTATTGGTGCTTTTGGTGAGGCGCCCTATCGCTCTGTGTTGACCCATGGGTTTACGGTCGACGGGGAGGGACGCAAGATGTCCAAATCTCTAGGTAATATTATCCCTGCTAAAAAAGCGATGAATGATTTAGGCGCAGATATACTGCGTCTTTGGGTTGCCTCGTCGGATTACAGGAATGAGATCGCAGCATCCGATGAAATTTTCAAACGTACCAGTGATGCCTACCGCCGCATTCGTAACACCTCCCGCTTTCTATTATCTAACTTGGCAGGATTTGATCCCGGTGCGCACACGCTGCCGGCTGACCAATTGCTGCCCCTTGATCGTTGGATTTGTAGTCGTGCAGGTGACCTGCAGTTAGAGCTTGAGGCGGCCTACGAAACCTATCAGTTTCACCAGGTGTTTCACCGTATTCATAACTTTTGTGGCGGCGAATTGGGCGGTTTTTATCTCGATATTATAAAAGATCGCCAATACACAACTCAGGTTGAATCACACGCGCGACGATCAGCTCAAACTGCTATGTGGCACCTTGCCGAAGCCTTGTGTCGCTGGATAGCGCCTATTTTAAGTTTTACGGCCGAAGAAATTTGGGAGAATTTACCGGGTACCCGGGAACGCTCAGTTTTCCTATCAGTTTGGTACGCTGATCTGCCCACTGAAATTACTGACAGTAATTTTGGCAATGCGTTCTGGGACGAGGTCATCACTGTGCGCCAAGCAGTGAACCGTGCTTTAGAGGCACGTCGTGCAGCTGGCGATCTCAGAGGCAGTTTAGATGCCGAGGTGGTGTTGTATGCAGAACCTGAACTATTCAAGCGCTTGGAACAATTGGGAGATGAACTTCGGTTCGTGCTAATTACCTCAGAGGCAACACTCAAGCCCGCAGCAGAGGCGCCCGCCGATGTCGTCGACAGTGATGTGGCCGGATTGGCTGTGGCTGTTGCCGTTTCAGGGCACGAAAAATGCGAACGCTGCTGGCATCGGCGACCTGACGTCGGTGATAGTCAGGCTCATCCTACGTTGTGCGAGCGCTGTATCGATAATATCGAGGGGCCGGGTGAGCATCGCCACTATGCCTAATTCATCGGGGTTCACGTCTCGAGCAGCCCTTTGCGGCTATGGTTTGGCGGTGGTCGTATTGATCTTGGATCAACTAACAAAGCACTGGGCATCGGCTACCTTGGTTTACAGAGATCCGATTGCTGTGACGTCGTGGTTCGATTTCATGTTGGCTCACAATACTGGAGCAGCCTTTAGTTTTCTGGCAGACGCGGGTGGCTGGCAGCGCTGGTTCTTTACCGTGGTGACCTTGGTGGTCAGCGTCATTTTGGTGGTCTGGTTGTCCCGGTTATCTCGGTCTCAATTATGGCTAGGTTTTGGGCTGGGCCTCATTTTAGGTGGCGGACTGGGTAATCTCTGGGATCGCATGGCTTTGGGCTACGTTGTAGATTTTGTCTCGCTGCACTACCGTAATTGGTATTGGCCGGCATTTAATGTTGCCGATTCGGCGATTTCAGTCGGTGCAGTATTGTTAATTGCCGATAGCTTTTTTCCGAAAAAGGTATCGGCTAGCGAAAATAAAGGAGTGGCAGATGGATGATTTGATGATTAGCGAAGGAACGCGTGTCACCCTGAATTTTGCCTTGGTGCTTGATGACGGTTCTGAGGTCGACTCAAACTTTGAAAAAGAACCAGCCTCCTTCGCCGTGGGCGATGGCTCTTTGTTGCCTGGTTTTGAGCGGGCCCTGTTTGGCCTCAAGTCAGGGGACGAAGCCACGCTGGAGATCTTGCCCGAGGAGGGTTTTGGTCAGCCCAATGATAATAATCTCCAGACAATCAAGCGCGATCAATTTGCTGTCGACGCAGAACTTGAAGAAGGTATGGTATTTTCCTTTGCTGACGCGGCGGGGGGCGAATTGCCTGGGGTTGTAAAAGCTTTCGATGCCGATGAGGTGACCGTTGATTTTAATCACCCGCTGGCAGGGCGCACCTTATCCTTCCGAGTTGTTATCCATAACGTTGAGGTGGCAGAGCTGCATTAATGCGTTCTGCGAGTAATGAGGAGGCGGTAAGTATGGATGTATTGCTGGCTAATCCCCGGGGCTTTTGTGCTGGTGTCGATCGCGCCATTGATATCGTAAATCGTGCTCTCGAGGTTTTTGGTCGCCCTATTTATGTACGCCATGAGGTTGTGCATAACCGGTTTGTCGTTGATGATCTTCGTGATCGTGGTGCGGTTTTTGTCGAGGAGCTTGATGAAATCCCCGATGATGCCATTGTCATCTTCAGTGCCCACGGTGTCTCCAAGGCTGTGCAGGAAGGTGCGCGGCAGCGAGGCTTACGCGTATTTGATGCGACTTGTCCCCTAGTCACTAAGGTGCATGTTGAAGTAGCTGCTTTTAGTGATCATGGCCGTGAGTGTGTACTTATTGGTCATGCCGGTCATCCTGAAGTCGAAGGAACCATGGGTCAGTACGATGCCTCCGCCGGTGGACAGATGTATTTGATTGAAGACGAGGCGCAAGTGGCAAGCCTCGAGGTTCAAAACCCTGAGAACTTGGCGTATGTAACGCAGACAACGCTGTCTGTCGACGATACGGCTCGGGTCATTGACGCTCTTCGCAAACGGTTCCCTAGAATTGAGGGGCCGCGCAAGGATGATATTTGTTATGCCACCCAAAACCGCCAGGATGCGGTGAAAACCCTCGCGGAAAAAGTAGAGGTTGTGTTGGTGGTAGGCTCTACCAATAGCTCCAATTCGAACCGTTTAAGAGAGCTAGCGGAACGCTGCGGTGCCCAAGCGTATTTGATCGACAATGCACAGCAGATAAGCGCCGAGTGGCTCAGTGGTGTTACCGGCGTTGGTATTACTGCAGGCGCCTCTGCGCCTGAAGTTTTAGTTGCGGCCGTGATCGATAGGCTGCGAGAAGAAGGTGTGGTTAACGTTGAAAATTTAGACGGACGTCCTGAAAATATCACCTTTTCCCTGCCCAAGGCGTTGCGTATACCTGTGACTCAAGTGGAGTAGGCAGCCTTTTCAGGTGAGCTTTGGCGGTATTTGAACTGGCATGCTGCCCTCGGCACCTCTAATCTCTTGCTATGATTATCGCTAGGGCATCAAGACGAAGGTGTCGTGCTTTTTCCCTGATTGAATTGCTAGTTGTTCTCGCCATAGTGAGCCTTATGGCTAGCCTGACGGCACCTTCGCTCCGTGAGCAAGTACAGTCATGGCGACTGCGTACGTCGGCAATTCAACTGGTATCGGCGATTTGGCTCGCACGAGCAACAGCATTGCGCTCGGGACAGAAAATCGTGTTGTGCCCTTTAACTGACAATCGCTGTGGCGGTTTGTATCAGGAGGGGTTTGGCGTTTTCAGCGGGGAGGGGACCTTACTCCATCAATACCCATCTCGATCTGGGGTTTCGGTCACAAACCGGATCGGTTCGCGTCCGGAATCTCAAGCTGTGGTCTGGAATGAAGCTGGACTGGGTAGTCGCAACGCAACTTTTCTTTTTTGCGCTAAAAATACTCAAACGAATTGGGCGGTCGTTTTAAATCGCGTCGGTAGGCCCCGCTTGCGACAAGATTGGGGTATCTGTCCCTCCTAATCTTCTAATCCGAGTTTTTTGAGCCGATAGCGAAGGCTGCGAAAACTAATACCTAAAGATCGCGCGGCCGAGGTTCGATTCCACCGATGGGCTGTTAAAGCTTCGGTGAGAATTTCCCGTTCTCTATTGGCCAGATAAGTCTCAAGGTCCCCATTAACCGCTTCTAGCAGTCCTTTGTGCTCGGTGGCGGTATCATCGGTCGACTTGTTTGGCGTATCGGATATTGTCGCCGCAGCACTGCGCGCGGCGCTGAAATCTTCTTGCTGGGTTAGATCAGCAATATCGATATCTCCGGCCTCAGTTAAGGCACTGGCACGCGCAAGAACATTCTCTAGCTCACGAATATTGCCGGGAAAATCATAGTTCATGAGATGAGACAACGCGGTGTCTGTCAGAACTCTGGGTGGGATTTTTTGATCCTCAGCTATTTTTAGCAGAATATGCGCTACCAGCAGCGGAACATCTGCTAGACGCTCACGAAGAGCGGGCACTTGAAGTCCAATCACATTAATTCGGTAGTAAAGGTCATCTCGAAAATGGCGGTTTTGTACTTCTTGTGCGAGGTGCTTGTGAGTAGCGCTGAGCAGCCGAATATCAATCGGTATTTCTATTTCGCTGCCAACCGGTCGCACAGACTTTTCTTGAATCACTCGTAGTAACTTGACCTGCACGGGCAGCGGTAAATCTGCGATTTCATCAAGGAGTAAGGTGCCGCCGTTGGCGGCTAAAAAAAGCCCCGATTTGTCCGCTGTGGCACCTGTGAAGGCGCCTTTTTTGTGGCCGAAAAGTTCACTTTCGACCAGGTCAGGTGGAATGGCACCACAGTTCACCGCGATGAAGGGTTGGTCATGTCGTGGCCCCGATTGATGAATTAAGCGTGCAACCACCTCTTTTCCTGTGCCCGATTCACCATGAATGTGAACCGGTGCTTGAGATCGCGCAACTTTTCGGATTTGATCGCGAAGTTTGCTCATGACCGGCGTCGCACCGATTAAAGTATCTTCTGCTATGTCTGTAGGGGTATGCGTGGTTTTTAGGGCGTGAGCGACGAGCTCGCGAAGCTTATCGAGCGCTAAGGGTTTTGTGACGAAATCGAAGGCGCCCAGTTTAAGCGCTTCAATCGCGCTTTCGACACTACCGTGGGCCGTGATCATCGCTATTGGAACGTCTGGATACTTGTTTTGCATGTATTCAATGAGCGTTAGACCATTACCGTCGGGCAGCTTCATGTCTGTCAGGCACAGATCGGGGATGTGGGTTTTAAGTGAGGCTTTAGCCTCCGCAAGCGACGCGGCTTTACGCGTATTGAGCTGCATGCGGCTCAGGGTTATTTCCAGCAGCTGTAAAATATCGGGCTCATCATCGACAACTAGTACGGTAGGTTTTTTCATGACGCTGAGGGCACTCGACCAAAGGTGATTCGGAAAGCGCTTTCGCCGGCCTGTGTACGCCGGTAAATCAATCGTGCGCCATTGATCTCACAGAGTTCTTTGCACAAGTAAAGTCCTAGACCGCTACCGTGCTTTGATGTGGTGAAAAAAGGCTCAAACAAGCGAGTGAGATTATACTCTGCGACACCCAATCCAAAATCTACAACGTCGATGTGCACTTGGCCCCCCTGCGGGTCTATTGTGGTGTCGAGTCGAATTCGAGAACAGTCGCCGTCCTCTAAGGAGTGTCTTAGTGCATTATCTATCAGGTTGGAGAGAATGCGCTTGAGGTGCTCCGAATCCATGAATATGGTCGTCGAAGTCGTGTTTATATCAGATATAACAATGTCGCAGCGCTGCTGCTGTAGCGAGCGATACTCCTCTACATAAGCAGGAAGCCAGTTGTTCAGAAGTAGGTCGGTCGGTTTTGGTGCCTGCCGACGAGACACTTCCGATACGTTATCAATAATATCGCTCACGCGACGGCTATTACTGACCAATATGTCGCATAAAATGCCATCGGCGGCATCAACGGTGCTGCTCTCAGTAAGAAGTTGCGCAGCGTGACTGATAGCCCCCAAGGGGTTACGAATTTCGTGGGCAATACTGGCGGTGAGCTTGCTGAGTGAGTTTAGCTTAAGGGATTGTGCAAACTGGGTGACGGGCGTGTAGTCCTGAATAAATATGAGGTTTTTTTGATTGGCGGTTTCACTCAGAGACACAAAGGATGCCACCATAGTCGGGCCCTCCTCGGCGATTCGAAAGGGTTCGGGTAGGTCTGTACTGGTTTCACACCACTCCTGATACTGATTGGCCAAGTCAGCACTAATATTCAATAAGTGGATCCGTTCTCCCTCATTGAGTCCTAGTAAGGTGTGCGCAGCCTCATTAATACAGATGGCGGTACCGGTATGATCAGCGAGTAAAATGCCGGTTTCCATGTGAATAATAATTTGCTCATTAAGCCTTTGCAGAGCTTCTACTTTTGCTTTGGCTTGGCTGGCGTCTGCTTCAGCCTGGGTCAGACGCGAGGTCATGAACTGAACCAATAGAGATAAAGTGAATAGCAGCGTTCCCAATAGACCGGCAGAAAGCAGCATATTCAGTGTTGCCTCACTCCTGGTTACCATCCAAGCTGTATCCATGAGAACGGCGAGTACTGCTATTGCCGCAATGACCGTTGCCAGAACGCGCTCTTTGATCAAGGTGGCCGCCGCAAAAACTGTGATCAAATAAAGCACAGACAAACCGCTGAGAATGCCCCCTGTTGCACCTACGATCAGGGCAATAACGGTAATATCGAAAAGCAAAAGCCCGAAAATGTAGGTCTGTGACGAATAAACCAAGCGTCCAAGATTACCCAGCATCATCAGTGATGACACAAACAATATACTTGTGCCTGTTACAAACATGGTTTGATCAAATTGGGAAAACAGCTCAAAGGTGTTTGGGATGATCAGCAATGACAGAAGCGCGATGGCTAACAGCGTTCGACAGGCGTTATAGATGACAAACAATCGGCCTATGGGCAAATTTTCCCCACCGTCTTGAAAACGGTTATCGGGGTGTCCAGCGGTGTCTATCTGGAGAAATTCCTGAATCGGTAATTTACTGTTCATGGGATTACTATAGCAGTCGAGCCTGCAAGGGCTGTACTCAAATCATAATAGGTTGCAGCAGCAGTGAGGAGCGCTAAACTGCTCCCCGCAAACGTTAGGCCGGAGTTTTCAGATGAACCTTTGTATGGGTCAAATCAATACTTTTGTGGGTGATTGGCGAGGTAACTGTGAACGAGTTATTACAGCCTGTCGCTCCGCGCATTCAAAATGCTCTAACGCCGTTGTGGTGTTTCCTGAATTAACGCTAACAGGGTATCCGCCAGAGGACCTGCTGTTGCGCCCCAGCCTTGAGCAAGATACTGAGGCGGCCCTGTCACAGTTGTGCGCAGAGTTACCGTCTACGCTGTGGGTCATTGTGGGCTATCCCCGCAAAAAAGCCGATGGTCTCTACAACAGTGCCGGGGTAATTCATGGGGGTAAAATTGTTGCTGAGTACGACAAGCAATCGTTACCGAACTATCAGGTTTTTGACGAAAAACGCTACTTTCTGGCGGGTAGTGATGCCTGTGTTGTTGATGTTGATGGGATTAAAGTCGGCATTACTATTTGTGAAGATATTTGGGAGGCCGGGCCTGCGGCACGCGCGCGGGCTGCAGGGGCTCAGCTGCTGATCAATCTAAATGCCTCCCCCTTCCATAGAGGTAAACCTAACGAGCGGCTAACAATGGTCTCTGAAAGGGCTAGGGACAACGATCTCCCCGTGGTCTATATCAATCAAGTGGGCGGGCAGGACGAGTTAGTGTTCGACGGAGGTTCTTTTGCCGTAAATCGGGACGGCGAACTTGCGGTATCAGCTGTCGATTTCGAGGAAGCCTTGTGTTGGCTGGAAGTTGAAGGTGGAGAGGATTTAACGATCCGAGGTGGGGCGCAAGCTGAGCCTCGAGATGATCTGGCCGCTGTTTGGCAGGCTTTGGTTCTCGGTGTCAGAGATTATGTGAATAAAAATGGTTTCCCGGGAGTGGTATTAGGTCTTTCCGGGGGTATCGATTCTGCAGTGACCTTGGCTGTGGCTGTCGATGCACTTGGCGCGGCGCGTGTTAACGCGGTAATGATGCCCTTCCGTTACACGGCATCAATATCTGTAGAGGATGCACAGGCACAGGCCGCTGCGATGGGGGTCGCCTATCGATCGATATCGATTGAACCGCTTTACGAGTCCTTTACGAGCGCCCTAGCTGAGGAGTTTGAGGGGTTAGAACCCAATATCACGGAGGAAAACTTGCAAGCCCGGTGCCGTGGGGTTTTGTTGATGTCTATTTCCAATAAGAAAAATCTATTGGTGCTGACTACAGGTAACAAAAGTGAACTTGCCGTGGGTTATTCCACGTTGTACGGGGATATGGCTGGCGGTTTTGATGCGCTCAAAGACTGCCCCAAAATGCTGGTCTATGCCTTGGCACGCTACAGAAATACCCTAAATGCGTGTATTCCTGAAAGAGTCATCACCCGACCACCGTCAGCCGAGCTGGCTCCGGATCAAAAAGACGAAGACAGCCTGCCTCCCTATGACGTGCTTGATGCCATTATTGAGCACTATGTGGAACGAGATTTGAGTGCCAGGGATATCATCGCTTTGGGTTTTGCCGAGGAAGATGTGCGACGTGTGGTACGGCTCATTGACCTTAATGAGTATAAGCGGCGTCAGGCACCTGTGGGTGTGCGTATCACTCAGCGAGGTTTTGGACGTGATCGCCGCTACCCGATTACCTGGGCTTGGCGCGGCCCCTGAATACCTAGCTTGTTATAAGTGTCGTTAGCTTTTAGGGCGGTAGTCAAATTGTGGGGGTTCGGGAGGATCGAAAAGTCCTAGGGATAATTGGTTGATCCATGAGCGATGTAGCCCATTCAGATCGTACTCACTGACGAACTCCCCGTTTTCATTGAGACTTGGATGGTCGGGGAAATTTTCGTTCAGAACGGCAATCGAGTCTTTAGCCAAGTCGTTGAAATCTAACAATATGTAAGCTTGCGCCATGATCGCTAGCCCGTCAGCGACGGAAGGTGTCTGCTGCATATGCTCCACAACGTAGCGGCCACGATTTAAAGCTGCCATGTAAGCACCGCGCCTGAAATAGTAATTGGCTACGTGAACTTCGTGGCGAGCCAGCATGTTCCGCATGTGGACCATGCGCGCTCTTGCATCCGGGGCATAGGCGCTGTCAGGAAATCGCGCCAGTAATTGTGCAAATTCGGCAAAAGCTTCTTTGATATGTGACACATCGCGTTTCGTGTCGTCAGTTGGGACAAAGGATGCCAGAAAGCCGCCTTCCATATCGAAGGCGGAGAGCCCCTTCATGTAATAAGCGTAATCGACATTGGGGTGCTGGGGGTGAAGGCGGATGAATCTATCTGCGGCCTCAATAGCGGCTTCAAATTCATAGGCACCGTAGTGTGCATAGACCAGTTCCAACTGCGCCTGTTCCGCGTAACGGCCAAAAGGATAACGACTTTCCAGCAGTTGCAGTGTCCTGATAGCCGTGTTGAAGTTGCCACTGTCCAGCGATCGTTGAGCTTCCAGGTAAACTTGCTGCTCTCCGTTATCGGCTATTTCGATATCATCTTTGCCAAACCCAAACCACGAGCATCCAGTGACGGCAACTAGTAGTGCGATAAGAGTGATCCGTCGGACGGCAAAACATACAGGCTGTAAAAGGTCAGAGTACAAAGGCTTGTAATCCTCAAGTCAAAGCGTTCTCATTCCCCATTGTAACGCCAACAGGGCCCTCGCATCCAAATAAATGGTACAGCGAGGAGTATACGCTATGAGCCATTGGGTACGAGGTTTCCGTGAGTCAGGATAAGGTCGATACCATCACCGGTGAGGCGAGCATCTCGTGGGAGCTTCACGGCAGTCGATTTGATCAGGCTGCTGCCACATTGTTTCCTGAATTCTCAAGATCCCGCCTACAGTCCTGGATTGGAGAGGGTACGCTTACCCTCGATGGGAAATCCGCCCGTGCCAAAGATAAAGTGTCCCAGGGGCAGCGTCTGGTGTTGGCGGCGGCCGTAGAAGCTGCGGTCAACTGGTCGGGTGATTCCCGGCCACTCGACATTGTGTATGAAGACGAGCATGTGCTTGTCGTGAACAAAGCTGCGGGCGTCGTGGTACACCCCGCAGCCGGTCATGCCGATGGTACTTTGGTTAATTCGTTGATCGGATATGCCCCAGAACTGGAGCAGCTGCCCCGGGGTGGAATCGTACACAGGCTGGACAAGGACACCACGGGAATTATGTTTGTGGCTCGTTCGCACTTAGCGCACCAGTCGCTGATCAAGCAGCTTGCTGCGCGTTCCGTTGAGCGTATTTATGCTGCGGTCTGCCGCGGGGCACTTTCTGGCGGGGGTTCCGTCGATGCTCCCATTGGACGTCATCCTTCGGTGCGAACCCGAATGGCTGTCACTGCGGGTGGGAAAGCTGCGATCACCCATTACCGCATCGCTGAGCGTTTTAACCATCACACCGCGCTTTCCGTGAAATTAGAGACCGGTCGCACTCATCAAATCAGGGTGCACCTCGCCTCGCGTAATAACCCACTGATTGGTGACCCAGTGTACGGAGGGCGCCCCCGGCCTCCCGCAGCAGCTGATCCTGAGCTGCAATCGATATTGCGTACGTTTCCTCGCCAGGCATTGCATGCGCAAACTTTGGCCTTTGAGCATCCTGCTACGGGACAGCACTGCGAGTTCGAGACCCCTTTGCCCGACGACTTTTTGCAGCTCCTTGAGGTGCTGCGAAACCACGACGTTAGCCTGCCTCAGTGAACCGGGGTCCGATCGATATCATTACGGCCGATATTGGTATTTCGCGTATTCATGCTTTTACAACCTTACGAGCCAACGGTAATAGTAGTAGCCCCTTCAATAGCTTGAATTTTGGGGATCACGTGGGTGACGACCCGCAAACGGTAAAATTAAATCGGGAGATGCTGCGGAGTTTTCTGCCGGGGGAGGTCGCTCCTCGTTGGTTGTGCCAAATTCATGGTGCCGAAGTGATTGCCTCCCATGCTCGCCCTGAAGATGAGGTGCCCGTTGCTGATGCGGCATGGACCGATCGCCCGGGTAGGCCTCTAGCGGTTATGACGGCCGATTGCCTACCTATCGTTTTGGCTGGAATCCATAGTGACTGGGTGGCCATTGTTCATGCGGGTTGGCGAGGTCTAGCGGCTGGCATTATCGACGCAACCCTCGCGGCGGTACCCGGTAGCTGTGCACAGGCGCGAGCATGGTTTGGCCCCGCCATTGGCGCCTGTTGTTTTGAGGTTGGTGAGGAGGTCCGCGAGGTCTTTGTAGGGCGCTTTGGTGCGTCGGCTGTGCAGAGTTTCAAATCGACTGATACACCGGGAAAATATTTGGCAGACATTTCAGCGCTGGCGGCCTATCGATTGCGAGAGTTGGGTGTCGGTGAAATTTCCGAGTCTAGGATTTGTACCGTCTGTGAGCCTGAGAATTTTTTCTCACATCGCAGAGACGGTAAGACAGGACGCATGGCCACCGTGGCGATGATATTGCCGAGCTAAAGCCCTCTACTTGAAATTGGCTGTTCATGACGCCATTTAACGAATAAGGGCAAGAGGCCCAAAGTTCATGGTGAGGGGATAGTCACATGCGTATGGATAAGTTAACCAACTCATTACAAAACGTGCTTTCAGACGCGCAATCGCTTGCGGTGGGTCGCGATCAGCAGTTTATAGAGCCGGTACATATTCTTAAGGCATTGCTTGATCAGTCCGGGGGTTCAGCGGTTCCTTTGCTGCAGAAAGCGGGCGCTAACGGGCCACAGTTGGCCAGCGCAGTAACCGATGCCTTGTTGAGTTTACCCACGGTAAATGGCGGGCAGGGGGATGTGCACTTATCGCAAGATTCCAGCCGTTTGCTTAATCGAGCCGATAAATTGGCTCAGGGTCGCAAAGATAGTTACCTATCTTGTGAGCTAGTGTTACTGGCGATGGTGGACACCAGTTCGCCAGTGGCGAAACTGCTGACCAATTCCGGAGTGAGTCAGGCCAATCTTGAGCGAGCGATTGAGGAGGTGCGAGGCGGTGAGGGCGTGAATTCGCCAGAAGCAGAGAACGCCAGGCAGGCTCTGGAAAAATATACCGTGGATATTACTGAGCTCGCCGAAATTGGAAAACTCGATCCTGTTATTGGTCGAGATGATGAGATACGACGGACTATTCAGGTGCTGCAGCGCAGGACTAAAAATAATCCCGTGTTGATTGGTGAGCCCGGTGTTGGGAAGACCGCAATTATTGAAGGTTTGGCCCAGCGGATAATCAATGGTGAAGTCCCTGAAGGATTAAAAAATAAGCGGATCCTCTCACTGGACCTGGGAGCATTGCTGGCCGGCGCAAAGTTCCGTGGTGACTTTGAAGAACGGCTGAAAGGGGTTCTCAATGAGCTTTCAAAAGAAGAGGGACGGGTCATCTTATTTATTGATGAGCTGCATACTATGGTGGGTGCAGGGAAGTCTGAAGGTTCCATGGACGCCGGTAATATGCTCAAGCCAGCCCTAGCACGTGGCGAGCTGCATTGCGTAGGAGCTACAACACTTAATGAGTATCGGCAGTTTGTTGAAAAAGATGCAGCACTTGAGCGGCGTTTCCAAAAAGTCCTTGTTGATGAGCCCTCAGAGGAGGATACGATTGCTATCTTGCGCGGCCTTAAAGAGCGCTACGAGGTGCATCACGGTGTAGCCGTGACTGATAGCGCCATAATCGCTGCAGCAAAACTGAGTCAACGCTACATTACTGATCGACAATTGCCCGATAAGGCTATCGATCTTATCGACGAAGCGGCTAGTCGTATTCGCATGGAGATTGATTCAAAGCCAGAGAGTATGGATCGATTGGAGCGGCGCCTGATACAACTAAAGATTGAGCGAGAGGCCGTCAATAAGGATCAAACTGAAGCGGCGAAAAGGCAGGTGGCATTGCTCGATGAGCAAATTGCTGAACTCGATCGAGAGTTGTCTGATCTTGATGAGATATTAGTCGCGGAGAAAGCTGCTGTTCAGGGCGCTGCACAAATTAAGGCCGCCATTGAGCAGGCTAAACTAGATTTGGATATGGCGCGGCGTGCGGGGGACCTGACGCGAATGTCAGAAATTCAGTATGGGGGGCTGCCTGAACTGAATAAACAGCTGAATGTCGCAGAACAAGCAGAGCAAGGTCCGACACAGCTTTTGCGTAATCGGGTGACCGAAGAAGAGGTTGCTGAAGTGGTATCACGATGGACCGGGATACCCATATCAAAGATGCTTGAAGGTGATCGAGAGAAGCTGTTGCGGATGGAGTCGGTCCTCCACGAGCGCGTGGTGGGGCAGGAAGAGGCTGTGGTGGCAGTAGCCAATGCTGTGCGGCGTTCTCGAGCTGGTCTCTCTGACCCTAATCGCCCCAATGGTTCTTTCTTATTCTTAGGGCCAACGGGGGTAGGTAAAACTGAGCTGTGTAAAGCCTTGGCGGATTTTATTTTCGATAGTGATCAGGCCATGGTGCGCCTCGACATGTCGGAATTTATGGAGAAGCACTCGGTTGCTCGACTGATTGGGGCGCCGCCGGGCTATGTCGGCTACGAAGAGGGCGGTTACTTAACCGAAGCTGTGCGGCGTCGGCCGTATTCTTTATTGCTTCTAGATGAAGTTGAAAAGGCACATCCCGATGTCTTTAACATACTGCTTCAGGTCTTGGAGGATGGCCGCCTCACTGACGGCCAGGGCCGGACGGTTGATTTTAGAAATACTGTGATTGTTATGACGTCTAATTTAGGTTCTGACCTGATTCAAGAGATGGCCGGTGATGAAAACTATGAGGCGATGAAAGATGCGGTTATGGGCGTTGTCGGTAATCACTTTCGACCGGAGTTTATCAACCGCGTTGATGAAACGGTGGTATTTCATCCATTGTCTCAGGTGCAGATTCGAGGGATTGCGAGTATTCAGATTGCGAATCTGATGGGCCGCCTCGCTGAGCGTGATCTCGTACTGCAGCTGCCAGATGATGTACTCGATCACCTTGCGGCAGCAGGATTCGACCCCGTTTTTGGTGCTAGGCCCCTGAAAAGGGCTATTCAGCAACTGCTGGAAAATCCTTTGGCCCAGCAAATTTTACAGGGCGATTATGCTCCCGGAGACACGGTAGAGGCGCTGCTAGAGAGCCAGAAAATCATCCTCAGCCGACAACAGTAAGTATCGGTTGCCATTTTCTGTTCAGAGTGGTCGATGATGCGCTCGGTGGGCCCCTTATCAGGCAGGCTAGTCCTTTCTATTGAATAGGACGGCAGCATGTTTTCAAAGATTCAAGGATCGCTGGGCAGTAATGGCAATCCTGATGGGGTTGGGGGCGCTCTAATACTTTGGCAGTGCTTTCATAGCCCTGAAAAGTACAGAAGCGGTGCTGGCAATGGGGTGGTGTTGCGAGCAGGGTTCTCTCTACTTGAACTGATTATCGTGCTGGGTGTTATTGGTATTTTAGCGACCGTCGCCATGCCCAGTTATCAGAGCCATTTGAGGGCAGCCACAGCAAAAGAGGGGGCTTTGAGCCTATTGGCTTTTGCTAGTTTGCAAGAGCGACTTCGTATTACTCGTGGTGAGTATCAAACAGAGTCCGTGTTGCTGGCTCATCAATCCCTGTCTAACCACTTGCGTCAGCATTACCGTCTGAGCGTGGCGCTGTCCCAGCCAGCATCATTCAAACTGTCCCTGTTGCCAACGGCACAAACGAGCCGATACCCGGTCCTAACGCTAGACAGTCAGGGGCGCCGTATGCCAACTGAGTTTTGGCCGTAAGTTGATAGTGGCGCGCTCTATATGCTCCTAGATGCCTTGGTCGCGAGCTTGCTTAGTACGATTGTTTTTCTTGGGCTATTTACACTGACTGAAAATATACTCCTTGCAGATGCCGAAAACTTAAAAATGACGGTCTCGAGTGTTCACCTCCGCAGTGTTGAGGGTTATTGGCGTAGAGCAAGATTTTTAGACCAGGACGTTCAGGTCGGCGATAGACGCTGTCGGCTGCCTCCCAAATGGCTCCAGAGTTGGTGCGATGAGTGGTCGAAAATAAGCCGTCATTGGATGATCGACGGCATCCTGTGTGTCAAAGATGATCATCGCGAAGTCATAGCCACGATTCGCCTGGGTAGCCAGAGTTGCCTGGCTACTGAGGGTGCATCGCTGCAACATCGCTGGTCTACGTTCTGATGTCGAGTCTTAGCAGTCGTCTCGTCTATTCAATTAACCACTCAGGGGACCGGGGTGACATCGGATTTTCACTGGTCGAACTGTTAATCGCATTAACGCTAAGCACTTGGCTTTTGTCATCTGTAGGCTTAACCGTCCAGCGGCTATGGTTAATGGCGCGGTTATCGGCTGATGAAGTCGAGCTGGCTGAGCGCGGTGACTTTGCCTTAAATCATTTATCTCAGGCGTTGCTTAACGCCTCCCCTATCCGGGGCCAAGCCGCGGATTTATCGCCGTGTAGCGTCCCTAAGCTACAGTCTCAGATGATGCCTGATGAAGAATTTGGCATGGGTATTCGAGTGCTGGGGCAGGGCGAGTTTGGGTGCTTACCGTCTCGAAGTTTAGTTGAGAATTCGCCTTTACTCGTTGTTGAACAGACACGGTCATGCCATGAGGGCTTCTGCGATCAGCTCGACTTATCCGGTGACAGGCAAAATCATTCTCAGTGCTACTTTGGCGGCTTGTCGTTACAGCCTACCGTTATCACGCAGAGCCGTTACCAAGGTCTGCCACAGGATTGCTCTGGCGTTGCTAGTCTGCCGAGCTGGTCGAGGCATCTTTACTATCTCCGGGATTTTTCTTGGGATAGTGGGGATGGTGTAGGGGCGCTAATGATGAAGACTTGGAGGCCTGAGAGTCGGACTTTTGGCCGAGGAGAAGTGTTAGTGCCAGGGGTAGTCAATTGGGCGCTTAAGCCTATCGAATTGCCCTTGAGCCCCTCCACCTTGGACGACAAATATTTGGTGGCTGGAGTCGATATCCGCCTGACGTTATGGGGCCGGCGCGCAGGTCTCACTAATCATGCTGTGGATGCAAGCACAAATCTGTCGAATGACAACCCTAACGCTACCTTGGGCTACTCGGTTTTATCCGAGCATTCAGGCCAGAGGATGACTTTCAGTGGTTTGGTGCTCAGTCGCCATCTACAACGCCAGCAATCTTCAGAAAATCAATGACAGAGCTGGGTTATTGGCTGATCAGAAATCAGTCTGGGCTTATCACTATCACCATGGTGACGGTGATATGCCTAATTACTGCCCTGATTTTACTGAGTGCTTATGAGGGTTCTATGGTGGGCCTCTTAAGGCACCACGTTCAATAATCGTCTCAATGACAGCCCAAGACGCTACTGCCCAATGAGGTCTGACTAGAATTTTTCCTAGGCGGACCTGGTTCACATTCTCCAGCGGAAGCGTACTATCAGATGCAAAATGCATTTATTAGTTCTTTTATGCAACGCAAAATAAAATCATAGCAGTCAATTTTGTGTTTGCCATGCTCAATCGTTGATTTTAGGTGGCACTATGTCGGACGGGTTACACAATAAAAGGTTGGGTTTTACACTCATTGAGGTTCTGATTGCTGTTGCTATCGTTGGCGTCCTAGCCGCAACCGCTTATCCGAGCTACCAAGGCTACGTTCGCAAAGGCAATCGGGCTGCAGCACAGTCGTTTATGCTGGAAATAGCCCACCGCCAGCAACAGCACTTCATCAACAGTCGATCTTACGCAGCGACACTCACGGCTCTGGGGTACCCGGCCGATACCCTGGCAGACTTTCCAATCGGTACCTCTGTGGCGAAGGATGTCGCACCCTTTTACTCGGTCGCTAGCACTAACCTTGGGGCTTTGAGTGGGCCGCCGCCTTCATTTCAACTTCGCCTCGCCCCGGTAGCAGAAAGTTTACAAGCCAATGATGGTGCGCTGTGCGTCAGTAATTCAGGGTCTCGTACCAGAAACTGTCAAAGTGGCGGCACAGTGGAGGCGTGGTGATGAAAGATCCGAGCGGATTTACGCTGGTTGAGCTGCTGATGGGATTAGCCATTTTGTCCATCGTCACCACGACAGTCGTGCCTTCCTTTTCACAACTGCTTGCGGAGCAGCGACTGCGCCAAGTCAGTAATGAGTTGCGAATGTCACTGAGTTTAGCGAGATCAGAGGCCATTAAGCGTAATGAGTCGGTCAATGTTCGCCCGACAACAAGTGCATGGAGTGATGGCTGGTGTGTTCAGCCTAATGCTATCGCCGGCTGTACACCGTCGCCATTGGGGGCTTATGTGGTTCCGGAAAGTATTGCAGTGAACGCGGTCTCTGACGTGAATTCTGTTGCTTTTAACTCATGGGGCCGCACTGCTAACTGTCCTCGGTTTGAAATAGAGACATCATCGTCTAATGGCACATGTAATGTCTGCCTGTATGTCGAAGCCGACGGTCGCATTGTGGCTGCGCCCGGTGTTTGTGCTAATCAGTGCCCAGATGCAAGCACTGATTATTCATGGTCTGGATCCTGCAGCTCATGATCGCTCGTAAAAGTCAGGGATTCACGCTTATCGAAGTGCTAGTTACCTTTCTCATTACAACTATTGGGCTGCTAGGGCTGGCTGCTCTGCAGATCAACACAATGAATGATCAGTTTGAGGCAATCCAGCGTGCTCAAATCACCGCGATGGTTGATGATATGGCGGCGAGAATTCGAATGAATCCCACAGCCGCGAGCACTGGGGTCTACGCTGAAGACCTGGCCGAGGGCTCCGGTACCTATTACGGAGTGCTCGAGGTATCGGAGGTGTGCTCGGCGTTGGCGGCGGCAGAGCGTGATCTCTGTGAGTGGAACCGCACCATTGCGGGTGCGGCTCGAATGTCACAGGGGCAAAATGTGGGGTCCCCTTTAGGAGCCCGCGGGTGTATTGAAAAGGGCGGTGCTAGCGGTAGTGGTGAGACGGTTATTAGGGTCAGCATTGCATGGCAAGGTATGACCAAGTCAGTTGTCCCTGCGATAGCCTGTGGCATTGGGGAGTATGGTAGCGAAAGTCTCCGCCGTGCAATTTATCGGGATGTGGCTGTCCGGTGAATGTCACAACTATAGGGCGTACTCGTAAACCGGCAGGTTTTGGACTCATCGAAATAATGATCGCAATGGCTCTGGGCATCGTGATTATTCTGGGCATTACAACCTTGTTCGCGGATACGAGCAAAAGTCTGGACAGTGTAGATCGATCAGGTCGTCTAATAGAAAACGCGCTTTTTGCCCTAGAATTGTTGGCGTCTGAGCTATCGTTGGCAGGATACTGGGGCGGGGCTAGCTATCCGGTTGATGCGGAAACACAAATCTTCGTCGCAGGTGAAGTACCGTCGTCAGTGCCCTCCGGGCTAAGTTGGGATGTTGCAACAGAAGTGCCCGCTGCTTGTCTGGGTACCGGACGCATTATTTCTGGTACGGCGGACAACGCCAAAGCAGAGCTCGCGTTTGCGATGGAGTATCCGTTGTTCTCTGCTTTGGGCTCGTCGCTTAATTCGGAGGTTGCTGCGGGCATCTGTGGCGTTGGTGCGATTGCGCCCGCAAGCTCGAATTCAGATTATTTTGTTATTCGTCGTGCTGGTAGCTGTGCTACTGGAGCTCCGCCTAAGCCTGCTGTTAACCGCTGCCGTCCGCTGGGAGATTACTACCACTTACAAGCCAATGGTTGCTACTCAGAAAATCTTGGTTTGTCCGGTGGGGAATTAAAGCTGTTGAAAGTTAACAACGCCAATGTCGCCAGTCAGTTGTCTTACACCGGCTTTGATTGCAGCACCATGGCACCTGTTTACAGGTTGGTGTCCCGAATTTATTACGTAGATAACGATGACACCATGACTCGGTTGTATTTGGATAACAGCGGTGGTGCCTTGGGATTTCAGACCGAGACCCTTGTCGAGGGCGTCGAGTTACTGCGTTTCGAATGGTTTATCGATAGGTCCGGTGATGGTCAGTATGACTTTGTTTCAAGAAGTCCCAGTGCCTCTGATTGGTCGAAGATTATTGGTGTGAAAATATGGACGGTGGTTCGTTCTAGTGTTGCTGAGCCGGGTTATATCGATGACGCTGTTTATTCGATTGCGGGGGAGCCTTGGGCCGTGCCCACTGACAAAAGTAGCTACCGGAGGGTGATTCAAAGCCGAATGGTAGATATTACTAATATGGGTGGTTCAGGGTAATGAATGCGATTCGACGGCAGCACGGTCTTGTCTTGCTGATGGCGCTCATTATGTTGCTGCTGGTCACGATCTTGGGAGTTGTGGCGGCTAGCGAGGTGCAGAATAATTTAAAGATCGTCCAGAATGTCGAGGCACGGAGCGCTATCCGAAACGCAGCGTTGCGGGCTATCCAAGAAGCGATAGCAACGCCGGGCTTTCTCAAGGGGGAGCAAGCTTTTAGCCAAGGCTGCAACGGGAGTAGTTTTACCCGCTGTCTCGATCTCAGCGGTGACGGCGTGGAAAATGACGCAGTTATTGAATTGTCTCGCCCTGTTTGCATTTCCGGCTCCCCAATCCGCAACGCACAACTTGATGCACTCAACAGTCCGGAAGATGCGAGCTGTTTTCGGCCGGGGCTTTATTCACTGTGCGCGGAGGCACTTTGGGAGGTTACGGCGTTAGCGCAAGACCTTACCACCGGTGCCAAGGTTGAAGTTCGTCAGGGTTTACAAACTCGCACTTCACTGAATTTACTGGCTTCAGCCTGTAGCTAATGCCGCTTACACTGATTGGAGGTGTCGACATATGAAGGGTACATCGTGGCGCTTAGTTATGGGGTGTTTGATGGTCCTAGCCATAACCCCCAATCTCGCAATAGGCGAGGACATTGATCTTTTTGCCAGTGGTTTGACCGCAGGCGCTGCAAACAGTTCTCTGCCCAACGTCATTTTTGTTTTGGACAATACGTCAAACTGGTCGAGGCAGAGTCAAAAGTGGCCGGAAAATGCTCAGCAAGGCCAATCTGAAGTTGCCGCAATAAAAAATACACTCGCAGCGTTTCCTCCGGATGTCGATTTGAACGTGGGCATTTTTGAGTTCACCACCGTGGGCTCCGCGAATGAAGACGGCGGATATGTGCGTTTCGATTTGCAACCCTATCAGGCCGCCAAGATGGCCTTTAACAATACGCTCGATCAAATCTATGACGGTATTAACAGTCCAACCGAAAAACGTAATTCCAATAGTTCAATGGGTAATCTGGTCGCGGATTTTTATCATTACTTGGCGGGTGGTCAGCAAACTTTTAATGGTGCGGGAACCCCGTCTTTATTGGCTGATTCCCGCGGTTACAGTACACCCTGGAGTCGTTTTTCATCCCCGTTAAATGCAGACTCACTCTGTGCCGAAACGTATATGATTTTTATTGGCAATCCGAACTCCAGTGGGCCGAGACCCGACAGTTCGTCTAACTCATCGGTCCTTACTCAGCTTTATTCAGATTTTGGTTTGGCCCCACCGGGGGCACTAGCGGGGGCGGCGAGCGGCGGTCTTAATATGCCGCAATATCAAACCCTTTCGATATCCTCTGAAACCTCCAACCAAGTGGACCTGGGGTTAACCGCTCAATGCTATACGGAACCATTGACATGTAGCGCTGGAATTTTGGCAAATTCACTAGAGACCCCCAGTATTAATGATGCCTGTGTCGATGTTAGCGCGAGCTGTTTTTGCAGTACCAGCAATGCCAGCGCTAATCGGAGTAAGGAGGGTTGTCCGGGTCAGGGTAATAGCCAGCAGTATCGGTACCGGGTTTATCAAAGCGCGGGTGTTGAAGAAGGTGGTGACCACATCGCAACGGGTTCGGTCATCGATGGTGTGGCATACAACTTTGATGATTGGACTAAATTTCTCAAAGAGTTTGGTGTGCCGGTAACGGTGGTTGATGCAGAGGGTGAGGCAGAGACCTATCGATCTCAGGTAACGACTTACACCATTGATGTATATAACGCTAAGCCCAATGCACTCCATTCAGCGCTGCTCGATAGTGCCGCAGAGCAGGGCGGTGGCTATCGGCAATCGGCGACCAATGCCGCAGAGCTTGAAACGGCGTTAAACCGCATCTTTGGAGATATTATTGATATCAATACCTCGTTTGCCGCCGTTACGCTGCCACTTTCCTCAACCAATAGAGCTCAGGCAGACAATCGCGTGTTTGTGGGCATGTTTAGGCCCGGTGCGGATCGAGAGCCGCGCTGGCTGGGCAATCTCAAGCAATATCAGCTAGCCTTATTTAACGGTCAAATTGAGTTGGCCGATGTGAATTTAGAGCGGGCGATCAACCCGCAAACCGGTTTTGCGCAATCTTGCGCCACGAGCTTTTGGACCTCCGACACCAGTGACGTGAACCCTGCGGTTGAGGGTAATCAGCCATATTTCGACGGCCTAGCCCTCGATCCAAATCCAGTTAGCGCCTGCTCGCCCAGTCGGCTTGCAGGGCGCAGCGTGTTATCCGATTCCCCCGATGGCCCGTTTGTAGAGAAGGGTGGGGCTGCGCAACAAATCCGTCATCAAATAGGTTTGGCCGGAATAAGCAACAGGGTTATTTTGACTGAGTCTGGCGGTGCTCTGAGGGCCGTGAATGTAAATGATTTTGCCGAACCCATGTATTACCGTTATTTAACAGGGGAGGATCCGGGACTGCGGGGCGGTGACGCTAAAATTCTTCTGGGTAATAGCAGCTACGAGGATAATCCTAACCTAGGCTTAGTAGAGCAAATGCCGGCTGACGGATTGAGAGCGACCGTTCATGGAGACATTGTTCACTCGCGCCCACTGACCGTCAGCTACGGTAGTAAGCCTGATGGCGGCACCCTATTTCGTATTTTCTATGGCAGCAATGACGGGCTTTTCAGAAGCCTTAATCCTGACTCGGGGACAGAGGATTGGGCATTTATTGCGCCCGAGCATTACGGAGATATCGAGCGGCAATACCGCAATACACCGTCTATTGATTACTTTGGCTTGCCCGCATCGCTATCCGCAAACATTGATGCGCAAAAAAAGAGTTATTTTTTTGACGGCTCTACCGGCGTTCACACCGCCTACAACAATGCTAATCAATTGACTACAGCCTATATTTTTCCAACCATGCGCCGCGGCGGCCGCATGGTTTATGGCTTTGATGTTAGCCCCAATGCTGGGCAGGCCGGGCAGCCCCCGGATGCGCCTCGATTGCTTTGGAAGTTGGGGTGTCCCAGTTTGACTCAAGATAGCGATTGTACGGCTGGCTTTTCCAATATGGGACAAACGTGGTCGACACCCGCGGTTGGTTATGTCGACGGCTATGGCTCAGGTGATCGCCCCGTTCTAATTATGGGGGGAGGCTGGGATAGTTGCTTGGATGTGGATGCATCAGCCTACGCCTGTCTGAACGCTATGAAGGGTAACAGCGTTTTTTTGATCGATGCAGAAAGTGGTGTCCTGCTGAGGGAGTTATCCACGGATGCGCCTGTGGTAGCCGAGGTTGAGCCTCTGGATATCGATTTTGATGGAAAGATCGATTTTGTCTATGTCGCTGATGCGGCCGGAGGACTGTATCGGATTGCCCTGAGTCAGCTGCAGGGCTCTAGCGTAACTTCTACGGCACCCCTGAATAAGGACGCTTGGGCTATTCAGAAAATTGCGAGTGTCTCCTCCTCAAGTAAGCGATTTATGAGTCGACCTGTTGCCGGTGCCCTAGGATCCAACGTTTTTGTCACCCTCGGCAGCGGCGATCGTGAGCGACCTCTCAAGGTCAATTACCCCTATGATCAGCGAGTTGATAACCGCTTTTATGCTTTTATTGACAGACCCTATTTACAAGATGGTGAAGTTGATTTGGCCGCGCGTTCAACGATCAATTTAGATGGAGCCACTTTGATCGATGCCGCTCAAGGCTTGGCATCAGGGGCTGTGATTACAGATTATGACGGATGGTATATCGACCTCCTTGATCGCGGAGAGCAGGTTGTTAACCAGTCAGCGATTGGTGGCGGATATGTCTTTTTCAATACCTTTCAGCCCGATGGTGGCAGTGCCGGTATGTGTGCAAACTTGGGTGCGGCCAAAGCGTATCGGGTCCCCCTGTTTTCGCCAGAAAATGATTTAGGTCAGAGATTTGGCGAAGGCATACCAATCCCCCCCATTATTGTCACCGTAAATCTTGATTCCAATGGGTCGAGCTGTGTTGGGGCCGGGTGTGGCGCGGGCGAGGTAACGGAGGATGTCGTTACCGTCTGCATCGGCTGTAAAGGTTTTGATCCTGTCGAGATAAAGCCTTTAGGTGCAGGCGACCTCACTGAAGCTTTTCGCGTGGAAAACATTGACCGTCTGTAAACGCTAGACCTGAAGGTTTAGCAGTGGCGACTTTCTACTTCTCGGGTTTCAATCAGCTTCGATTCAATTTCTGCTGAAGACATAAATCGTACGGTTCCGTCAGGATCGACTGTGCGTATTCTTTCAAAATTTTCATAGGTGTAGATATTATCTTGTGCATGCTTACAGAGATCAGCATTTTTTTGTATGCGCACGGAAGCCGTGGTATCGCTGCTACTGTTAGATTGTTGGTTTGACGCTTTGGCGGTGCCTGCTTCGCTGTTTTTCGAGGTCGCTCCCTCCGTTCGAAGATTACTTTTGCCGTACTGTGAGCTGTCTAAGGTTGTGTAAGGTGTCCCAGGGGGCGGTGGCCTGTCGCTAATAACCGGTCTGCCATTGCCGTCACTCCACCGATACATAACCGCTGCCTGTGTGGGATGGACCAGCAGAAGGACTGTCAGGCACGTTATGCTGGCGGTGGCTGTCCACTTGAGCGCTATTGACATGTTAAATCTCAAATCTCAAAGCAGTTAGATGAATACCACGCTACTGTGATCTTGTCATTTCGGCAATATCACACGCTGTTAATGCTCAGCATTTCTTGACTTTCTTACGGCACCTTTTCACTATGTCGATCGTCACGCGAACGGCAACGGCTAACGATGAGTACCCTCATCCGCTGGCCCACCCCCATGACGGGATAGTTATGAGGGCTGTTTGCGGGTTCCGTCTGGTGCGTTTGGCGCACTTCGGGCTCGACACTGCGCTACCCCGCAGGCCGACCGATACACGGGTTTCGTGATCGCTGTTCTGGCAGGTAGCTAGGATTTGATCCGACCAGTGTTTCGTGCGACAGGCAGCGGCGGTGGGGCAGAGGCGTAAGCTCATGGCTCCCGTCAGTGTATGACACCCCTGAAGGTGGGAGCGAAACATGGAACAACTATCTGGCGGCGAGATGATCGTCCGGGCTTTGGAAGACGAAGGCGTCGAGTATGTTTTCGGGTATCCAGGCGGAGCAGCCCTGCATATTTATGATGCAATATTTAAGCTCGATGCCGTCCCTCATATCTTAGTACGCCATGAACAAGCAGCCACTCATGCAGCAGACGGTTATGCCCGTGCTACGGGAAAACCTGGGGTTGTGTTGGTGACATCGGGCCCCGGCGCTACCAATGCGATTACTGGCATTGCTACTGCTTACATGGACTCGATTCCGATGGTGGTACTGTCGGGACAGGTGCAAACCCACTTGATCGGTGAAGACGCGTTTCAGGAAACCGATATGGTGGGCGTGTCTCGCCCAATCGTGAAGCACAGTTTCATGGTGAAACGTACGGAAGATATTCCTTCCATTATTAAGAAAGCGTTTTATATCGCGACAACTGGAAGGCCGGGTCCTGTGGTGATTGACATACCCAAAGATTTGACCCACCCCGAGCACAAATTTGATTATCACTACCCAGAGAGCGTGAGTTTGCGCTCTTACCAGCCCTCCAGTAAGGGCCATACAGGGCAGATTCGTAAAGCAGCAAGGCTATTACTGTCGGCCAAGCGTCCTATCATTTATGCCGGTGGGGGGGTGATTCAGGGTGAGGGTTGCGACCTGTTGACCACTCTGGCGCAAAAGTTGAACTACCCGGTTACCAATACCTTGATGGGATTGGGTGCATACCCTGGGTCCGATCGACAATTTCTAGGAATGCTCGGAATGCATGGCTTTTATGAGGCGAACATGGCTATGCATCATTCCGACGTCATTTTGGCGGTGGGTGCGCGCTTTGATGATCGCGTGACCAACACGGTGGGTAAGTTTTGTCCCGGGGCTAAAATTATCCATATCGATGTTGATCCTGCCTCTATCGCGAAAATAGTGCCCGTTGATGTTCCGATTGTGGGCCCCGTCCAAACGGTTTTGACTGAGCTTTTGACGCAAATCGACGCTCAGTTACAAGGCAGTGATCGAGAAATGCCAGAGCCTGCCGCGTTAGCGCAGTGGTGGCAGCAAATTGAGAGCTGGCGTGAGGCCCACGGGCTGTGGCACGGCCGTCGCTATGGGGATAGCGAGTTGGCTATGCCTCAGGACGTGATCAAATGCCTCTATGAGGTGACTGAGGGTGATGCCTACGTAACATCTGATGTTGGCCAGCATCAAATGTTTGCAGCGCAATATTATAAATTTGATAAGCCTCGTCGCTGGATCAACTCAGGGGGACTGGGAACAATGGGCTTTGGTTTGCCCGCGGCTATGGGCATTAAGCTAGCGTTGCCCGATGCTGAAGTGGCCTGCGTAACCGGTGAGGGGAGTATTCAAATGAATATTCAGGAGCTCTCTACCTGTGCGCAATATGGCACCCCAATCAAAATAGTGAGTTTGCGCAACAACTACTTGGGCATGGTGAAGCAGTGGCAGGACATGCAGTACGAGGGTCGGTACTCAGAGAGCCACTATGCCGCCTCCTTACCCGATTTTGTAAAGCTCGCTGAGTCCTTTGGTCACGTAGGTATTAAGGTGGAAAAACGTGATGATCTTGAGGCGGCGATGCGCGAGGCGTTCGCGTTAAAAGACCGGTTGGTGTTCCTCGATGTTTTCGTTGAGCCCCATGAACATGTTTATCCCATGCATGTGGCTCCCAGTGGTGCTATGAAAGATATGTGGCTCAGCAAGACGGAGAGAACCTAAGATGCGTCGTATTCTGTCTGTATTATTAGAAAATGAACCGGGAGCACTGTCTCGTGTCGTGGGCCTGTTTTCCCAGCGTGGCTACAATATTGAATCGTTAAATGTGGCGCCCACAGATGATCATTCTTTATCGCGTTTAACGCTCACAACAACAGGCGATGACTTGAAGATCGAGCAGATCAACAAGCAATTGAATAAGCTCATTGATGTGGTGAAGGTTGTAGACCTCACCGAGGGTGCCCACGTCGAGCGCGATCTCTTGCTTGTTAAGGTGCGCGCGGTAGGACAGCAACGTGATGAAGTTAAGCGGACAACCGATATCTTTCGGGGCCAGATTATCGACGTGGGTCCTGCAACTTATGTTATTCAGCTAACCGGCCCTACGGAGAAACTGGATTCGTTTGTTGCTGCACTTGGCGAAGCTGAAATTATGGAAGTTGTGCGTTCGGGTGTCGCGGGCATGGCGCGAGGCGAGAAGGTATTGGCGCCTTGATGTCGCCAGTTCTTATATTGCGTTGCGGGGGCGGGTATTGAGCGTATAGACTCCCCCCCGATAAATACAACAATTACTGGGGAAATATCTTATGGCGTTTGATCTGATTATGCCGCCGATCGTTGGTTTGGTGGGGCTGCTAATAGCCTTTGTCATCTATAGCGTGATGTCTAAGCATGACGCGGGTCCCGATAATGTGCAGCATATTGCGGACCAAATTCACATAGGTGCGATGGTGTTTATGCATCGCGAGTATAAAATGCTAGCCGCATTTGCCGGGGTATTAGTCCTGGGCATCTATTTGTCCCCTTTGGGCCAAGACACGGCAATAGCGTTTATTGTCGGTGCGGTTTCCTCAGCTACAGCGGGCTATCTCGGTATGTATGCAGCGACCCGTGCCAACGTTAGGACCGCTGTAGCCGCCAATGACTCCGGTCCAGCGAAGGCGCTGAATATCGCATTCTATGGTGGTTCAATTATGGGGCTTTGCGTCGCTTCCCTGGGGCTGATCGGATTAGGCGGCCTCTTCTATTATTTCGGCACCGACGCTGAGTCAGCGCATTCAATCCACGGCTTTGGTATGGGCGCTTCTGTTGTTGCGCTATTTTCCCGAGTGGGCGGAGGTATCTTTACAAAAAGTGCCGACGTGGGGGCCGACCTTGTCGGTAAAATTGAGGCCGGCATTCCTGAAGATGACCCACGCAACCCCGGTGTTATCGCAGATAACGTAGGTGATAACGTGGGTGATATCGCCGGCATGGGTTCGGATATCTTCGAGAGCTACTGTGGTTCGATGATTGCTTGTATCGCTATCGCCGCTACGATGGCGGTTGCCACTGAGCAACAAACCTCTTTGATGGTGTTGCCTCTTGCCTTGGCTACCGTTGGCCTTTTAGCGTCATTAATAGGGATTGTCTTGGTGCGCGCCCGTTCGGCGGCTGCGCCTGAAGACGCGCTACGTAGTGGCACCCTTGCGGCTCCGGTTGTATTTGCCGCCATGGCCTGGTTCCTCGTCGAGTCTCTCGGATTAGACGCCAAGGTTTGGTGGGCTGTTGTTTCCGGCGCAGTCGGTGGCGTCGCCATTGGCTTGATTACCGAGTACTACACCGGCGGTAGCCCGGTTCGTAAGATTGCTAAATCCGGCGAAACCGGCCCGGCAACGGTCATGATCACGGGCCTAGCGGTGGGTATGGAGTCAGTGGTGATTCCGATACTGGCTTTAGCGGCGATTATTTATGCCTCTACCGAACTGGCAGGTCTATACGGTGTTGGCATTGCTGCGGTAGGTATGCTCTCTACGGTAGGTATTACCATGGCAATTGACGCCTACGGCCCGGTTGCGGACAACGCCGGAGGCATTGCTGAGATGTCAGGAATGGGCGAGGAGACGAGAAAAATTACTGATGGGCTAGATGAAGTGGGTAATACCACAGCGGCTATTGGTAAGGGTTTCGCTATTGGAGCTGCAGCACTTGCGGCACTCGCCATCATAGCGGCCTACGTGAGTACCGTCGCGGTACTCAATCCTGGATTTACGCTTGAACTATCTGAACCTCAGGTTCTGATTGGTATGTTCATTGGTGGTTCCATCCCGTTCCTTATTGCCTCTATTACCATGACCGCGGTGGGCGAAGCGGCTTTCGACATGATTAATGAAATTCGTCGACAGTTCAGGGAGATTCCTGGTCTTCTCGAAGGCACCGCCGATCCCGATACCGAAAGGTGTGTCGATATTGCAACCACCGCAGCATTGAAGCGAATGATCCTGCCCGGTGCTATTGCGGTACTCGCGCCTGTCGTCGTGGGTTTTGGCTTGGGTCCTGAATCTCTGGGCGGTATGTTGGCTGGCGGTTTGTTGGGTTGTGTCCTAATGGCCCTCATGATGGCGAATGCGGGCGGCGCTTGGGATAACGCTAAAAAGTATGTTGAAAAGGGCAATTTAGGGGGTAAGGGTTCTGATACTCACGCTGCTGTTGTCGTTGGCGATACTGTAGGCGATCCCTTTAAGGACACGTCTGGTCCGTCAATGAACATTCTGATTAATGTGATGGCCATCGTTAGCTTAGTAATAGCACCGCTGCTGTAAGTAGATGCGTAAGCGTTTCAATGGAGTGCCCGATAATTTCGGGCATAAAAAAGGAGCCTAGTGGCTCCTTTTTTTTGTGGTTTGGTAAGCGTTAAACGATGGATTTCATTTCGGTCATGTAGCCTCGCAATTCTTCGCCGACTAGCTCAACCGTGTGGTTGCGAATCTCAGCGTTGATCTCGATGAGTGTTCTATTATCCACGCCATTGTCTCCGGTCATGCCGCCACCGATAACATCGCTACCCATTGACTGCATAAACTCAGCTAATAAAGGCCTCGCCGCTTGATCGAACAGGTAGCAACCGTATTCTGCGGTGTCCGAAATCACAACGTTCATTTCATAGAGCTTCTTGCGCGCAATGGTGTTGGCAATAAGCGGTGTTTCGTGCAGTGATTCGTAGTAAGCCGATTCTTCAATAATGCCTGCGTCTACCATCGTCTCGAAAGCCAGTTCCACGCCAGCTTTGACCATGGCGATCATGAGAATACCTTTGTCATAGTATTCTTGTTCTGTGATTTCTTCCTCGGTGAGCGCCTGTTTTTCAAAGGCAGTCTCATTGGTCTGTGCACGCCACTTCAATAAATTGGCATCGTCCTGTGCCCAATCTGCCATCATGGTACTTGAGAACACGCCAGACATAATGTCGTCCTGATGCTTTTCAAAGAGAGGGCGCAGGATGTTTTTCATGCTCTCAGATAGCTCAAAGGCTTTAATTTTGGCTGGGTTTGTCAGTCGGTCCATCATGTTGGTGATGCCGCCTTGCTTTAGGCCTTCTGTGACGGTTTCCCATCCATACTGAACGAGCTTAGCGGCGTACCCCGGGTCAGTGCCTAGCTCAACCATGCGGTCAAAGCAAAGTAAGGATCCAGATTGAAGCATGCCGCACAAGATCGTTTGTTCGCCCATTAAGTCAGACTTTACTTCCGCGATTGGCGATGACTCGAGTACTCCTGCCCTATGAGCGCCAGTTCCCGCCGCCAAGGCCTTAGCAATGCTCATGCCCGCACCTTGAGGGTCGTTCTCGCGATGCACGGCGATTAATGTAGGAACACCAAAGCCACGCTTGTATTCTTCTCTGACTTCAGTGCCGGGGCATTTTGGGCACATCATGACGACTGTAATGTCTTTGCGCACTTGCATGCCTTCTTCCACAAGGTTGAAGCCGTGGGCGTAATCGAGACAGGCCCCTTCTTTCATGAGCGGCATAACGGCCGTCACCACGGGTGTGTGTTGCTTGTCGGGGGTCAGGTTCATTACCACGTCTGCTGTGGGGATGAGCGCTTCGTAATCGCCCACTTTAAAACCATTATCAGTCGCTCGCTGCCAAGAAGCGCGTTTCTCAGTAATCGCCTCGGGGCGAAGTGCATAGGCTACATCGAGGCCGCTATCTCTGAGGTTGAGGCCTTGATTAAGGCCCTGAGCGCCGCAGCCAATAATGACAATTTGCTTGCCGCGCAGGGCATCTACACCGTCGGCGAATTCCGCACGATCCATGAATCGGCATTTACCAAGCTCTTCGAGCTGAATACGTAGGGGTAGCGTGTTGAAATAATTGCTCACCATATTCTCCTGAGGGTGTCTTTGAGGCTGTTAGGCTTCGAGAGTGTCATGCTATTAAAAATCGGCGCAAAGTATACCCTTTGCATGTGCAGAAAGCTTGTCGTTACCTTTATAGAAAAGGCTTTTTTTCGCAACTCGCCCTAGATTCCTGTGCACTGTTAAACTACGGGTGTATTTCTGATGAACGAGTCCTATGTCTAGCACTGACACCAATCATAAAGAAGACGATAATTTTGAGCGCGCTGCCGAACAGCTTGAAGCGCCTTTGACATCCTTGGTAGGTGATTACGAGGAGACCCATGGTGCGGGAGCGACTGCACCCGCCCGGGGCGTATTTTTACTGCCCAATTTATTTACAACGGGGGCCTTGTTTTGCGGTTTTTACTCGGTTATTGCGGGCATGCAGGGTGATTTTTACTCGGGTTCTGTCGCAATCTTGGTGGCGATGATTTTTGATGGGCTCGATGGTCGGGTGGCACGATTGACCCACACAACGAGTGCATTCGGTGCTGAGTACGACAGCCTGTCGGATATGATCTCCTTTGGTATTGCTCCGGCACTGCTGATGTTCAACTGGGCGCTGGTAGACACGGGTAAGCTGGGATGGGTGGCTGCATTCTTATATACGGCTTGCGCGGCATTGCGGCTTGCGCGATTTAATACCCAGCGCGATTCAGTGGACGCGGGTTACTTTGTCGGGCTCTCGAGTCCGGCGGCTGCAGCGGCGGTGACGGGTAGCGTTTGGTTGGGTCAGACCCACGACTTATCCGCATCGACCCTGCCGTTGGCATGGTTACACGCTGCCTTGCTCGCTGGGCTGGGCTTTTTAATGATTGCGCGGTTTCCGTACTTTAGCTTTAAGAGTATCAAGCTAGATGGTCGAGTGCCCTTTGTTCGCATCTTCTTGATAGTGGGCGTACTTGCTCTTATTGCCCTTGATCCACCCTTATTTATTTGGGTATTTTCCTTTCTTTATGCCATTTCAGGGCCAATACAGCATTTGCGCAATAACGTCGCACAGAGGTCTGACAAGGAGGTCCACCCTGATGATTCGTAGAACCCGTCATGTTCCTCAAATTGCTTCATCTGAAATAACTCCCGAAACGGTTTGGCTTAACCGCAGGAACTTGATCAAGGCCGCGGCCGCGGGCACGATGGCTACTACTCTACCGACTTTGGCTTCACAGACGCCAGACTTGAAACCACTGAGCTATGTGCCGGGGGAGTGTGATGGCTGCGCCGCGGAGGAGGCGTTGACGCCTCTAGAGGACGCAACCAGCTACAACAATTTCTATGAATTTGGGACGGACAAATCAGACCCGGCCGAGTACGCCCACAATATGACGATCGATCCCTGGTCAGTGGAGGTGAGCGGACTGGTCAACAAGCCTGGAAAGTTGAATCTTGAGGATGTCCTGAGCGGCTTCGATCTTGAAGAGCGGGTTTATCGATTTCGGTGTGTCGAGGCCTGGAGTATGGTCGTACCTTGGATCGGGTTCCCACTAGCGGATTTACTGCAACGGTTTGAACCCACCGCAGATGCGCGCTATGTGGCCTTCAAGACACTGTACCGCCCCAAAGAGATGCGGGGAACGCGTTCGTTTACCTCTGTCATTGATTGGCCCTACAGAGAGGGGCTGAGGCTGGATGAAGCGATGCACCCGTTAACCTTGATGGCAGTGGGTCTCTACGGTAAAACGCTGCCTAATCAAAACGGCGCCCCCCTGCGGCTTGTGGTGCCTTGGAAGTACGGTTTTAAAAGCATCAAATCGATTGTTTCTATTGAGTTGACCGATCAACAGCCGAAAACCTCTTGGCAGGAGCTGGCGGCTCAAGAATATGGGTTTTTTAGTAATGTAAATCCAGAGGTTGACCATCCCAGGTGGAGTCAGCGCTATGAGAGGCGTTTACCGTCTTCTTTGTTCAAGCCTAACCGAGTGCCTACACAGCTCTTTAATGGTTACGCTGATCAGGTAGCGAGTCTATACACAGGTATGGATTTGAAAAAATACTACTGAGTTGAGGTAAAGCTATTGGGGGTCCCGGTATTGCGCGCACCGAGGTTGGAACGACTATGGTGGGTTGTGGTCTTTACCCTGTGCTTGAGCCCTTTCTGTCTTATTGTCTACGGGGTGGTTGCTAATACGCTGGGCCCCGATCCTGCTGAAGTACTCATGCATCAAACTGGCGAATGGGCTATTCGCTTGCTGGTTGTGGTGCTCGCGGCACGACCTATGGCGCGGTGGGGATGGCCTGCCTTATTTAGGTTTAGGCGCATGTTCGGGTTGTACATGTTTTTTTACACAACCCTGCATTTGCTGGTTTTCGCGCAAGTCTATGTGGGCTGGGACGTGGCTATTTTGCTGGAGGAGCTGTTGGAGCGTCCTTATGTCATGGTGGGATTCGCAGGCTGGGTGTTGCTGGCACCCTTAGCATTAACCTCCAGTGATGGCATGAGGCGCCGGTTGCGCCAGCGTTGGCGGCAGCTGCACAGGCTGGTTTACGCGGTCTCAGTGCTGGCGGTGCTACATGTGCTGTGGTTATCTCGCTCGGATATAGGCGATGCAGTCTTGTACGGTATATTGCTAGGAAGTCTACTTTTGTGGCGGCTTTGGCAAAAGTGGAAGCGCCCATTAGCCGCACGGTTGTAGGCGAATCTAAAGGCTGTCTTATTTCGGTGCAGTGCTATCATCGAAAAGGTCTGTTAACTTTGAAATATGTTGCTGAAAAAGCTTGCGCCACAGCGCATGACGCGTATAGTCGCGCTTCCGCTCAGGGGGGGTCTAGAATTCAAACTGAGTCGGGTGAAATCAAAGTGGTTTTTTCTTCGAAAAAGACTTGCGCGGTTTCAAACGGCGCGTATAATGCGCGACCTCGGTAAGGGTAACCCCCTCACCAAAAAGTCAGTCCTAGCGGCTACTTGATACTTAACAATTAGATGAAGACAGATGTGTGGGCACTTGTTGGAGTAGTTGTCACTAACTATTCAGAAACAACAAGTGACTCATCGATTCATTGAATTAATGATTCAGGATTTGTTTCTGAGCTGAGATTTGGATGGTAAAGCAAGTTTTTGCGTAACCGTCCCCTCTTGCTTCGGCAGAGGTAAAAGATTCTTCAACTGAAGAGTTTGATCATGGCTCAGATTGAACGCTGGCGGCAGGCCTAACACATGCAAGTCGAGCGCGAAAGCACTTCGGTGTGAGTAGAGCGGCGGACGGGTGAGTAACGCGTA
>CALKNZ010000065.1 GCA_938091995.1 uncultured Luminiphilus sp.
ATCCCGAGGGGTGGTAATGATCAAAATGTCGCGAATCCCTGCGAGCATGAGGGTCGCCAGAGGATAATAAATCATGGGCTTGTCGTAGACGGGCATCAGCTGTTTGCTGACCGTGCTGGTAAGAGGGTGCAGCCGCGTGCCAGACCCTCCGGCAAGTATGATTCCTTTGTATGGTATATTTTGCATGTCTAATCGAGTCATCAGGTACCAGCTGGCAACGATAAACACTTCCCCGTGGTTTGTCAGGTTTTCCAGATTACTCATTAGGTAAACCCTATGAGTATTTGCCAAAAGGCCAAGTGAAATTCACTCCTTTGTATTTGGCCTCGTTATTGAAATTCACCCCCTGGGGTTTGGTCTCATCATCAAAGGAACCCGTAAAAAAGGCAGGGTTTGCCTGTAAACGTTGCTTTTGTTCAATTGTTTGAAGGTGATAACACAGCAATGTTAAGACAACTTTATTATGGCACTGACACTGCCAAAACTTGTACAATCGCGATTTTTCAACGGAGATAGGCTCATAAACGCATCTGCTCACAGTGTCGAACATGTGCTCTCGGCGTCTGCTAACGGTGAAGCTCTGTCGACTGGCCCGCTGAGAATTGCGTTGTTGGGATATCGGTCTGCGCCGTTTTCTGGGGGTCAGGGTGTCTACCTTAAATATTTGAGTCGTGCACTGGTTAAGCTTGGTCACACCGTCACGGTTATCTCCGGGCCGCCTTATCCCGACCTCGATGTCGAGGTTGAGCTGCAAAAACTACCCAGCTTAGATTTGTATGCCCACGGCCTTAAGTCTGTTGGCCTTAGTCAGCTGTTTAAAGATCACTTAGCACGTGCTGAATGGCTGAGTAAGTTAACGGGCGGTTTTATCGAGCCCTGGACTTTTGGCGAGCGGGCTCGGGATTGGTTATTGGCACATGCTGACCGTTTTGACGTTGTTCATGACAATCAAACGTTGTCCGACGGCATATTGGATATTCAGACAGCGGGCATTCCTCTGGTCACCACCATTCACCACCCAATCACTCGGGACCGTAAATTAGCCTTGGCAGCAGAGCCGAGTTGGACGCGCCGACTGATGATTCGGCGCTGGCATGATTTTTTAACGATGCAGATCGCTGTTGCTCGGCAGTTAAATTATATCGTCACGGTTTCTGGGGCATCTCGCACCGACATTATTGCCGATTTTGGCGTTGATCCCGCCGCGATCGCTGTCATGTACAACGGTGTTGACGCCGATTTATTTAAACCACTGCCTGAGATTCAACGCAAACCCGCGCAAATTATGGCGACAGCATCTGCCGATACGCCACACAAGGGCCTACAGGTTTTGCTACAAGCAGCCGCTGACCTTCGGGAAAAAGGTCGGGAGCTCAATTTAGTGTTTGTGGGTAAGCCCAGGGCAGGTGGCGCGACCGAGCAGCTGGTGTCGCAGCTGAATTTAGGGCCTTACATCCGCTGGGTGAGCGGCGTGGAACACGCCACTATTGTTGAGTTATATGCCGAAAGTACCATTGCGGTTGTACCGTCGCTTTATGAAGGTTTTGGTTTGCCTGCAGTCGAGGCCATGGCCTGTGGCATTCCTCTAATCGTCAGTGATGGCGGGGCCCTGCCCGAGGTCGCTGGTGAGGGTGCGGTGGTGGTTCCCGCGGGAGACGCCGATGCACTGAGTGCTGCGCTTACCACTTTACTCGATGACACTAGAGCAAGAGATGTATTAGGAGAACGCGCTCGTGAGCGCGCCCTGAGTGAGTTTAGTTGGGATGTATGCGCGGCGCGGTTAGTCCACTACTATCGAGGCGCTATGGTTGGCGGATTGGTCGGTAATCTACCCAAAGATACGGATCGACCACCCCTGCAACCGGAAGCAGCCCCATGTTAACGGTAGACTTTCAAACCCTTGACCTGAGGTCAGGGCAGACCTTTCTCGATGTCGGTTGCGGTGAGGGCCGGCATACGCTGGCCGCTTATTTAAAGCCGGGTGTTAGGGCTGTGGGCATCGACCTGGGCTTGGCCGACCTACAAACCGCGCGGAGTCGCATTGCCGATATGGAGCCTTATGCTCCGGAGGGACATATTGAGTTTCTTCAGGGTGACGCGACTTGCCTACCTTTCCCAGATGACCATTTTGATCATGTTATTTGCAGCGAGGTGCTCGAACATATCCCCAACTTCATTGCGGTAATAGGCGAGTTAAACCGGGTATTAAAGCCAGGCGGGAATCTGTGCGTGAGTGTGCCCAGAGCTTGGCCTGAGCGTATTTGCTGGTGGTTAAGCAAAGACTATTACAATACCCCCGGTGGCCATATCCGTATTTTTAACCCGGGCTTTTTGCGCCAAGAAATTCACCGTCAAGGCCTGAATTGTTATCGTCAGCACGGGGCGCATGCCTTACATGTTCCCTACTGGTGGTTGCGCTGTTTGTTGTGGCGCGAAGGCGAGAAGCAGTCGTGGGTGGCCGCCTACCACCGCTTGCTCGTTTGGGATTTAATGGAGCAGCCGGCTCTAACGCGATGGATCGATAAACTCTGCAATCCTTGGATGGGAAAAAGTGTCGTGATGTATTTCAGCAAGCCTCGGGGTGTTGATCAATGAGTGGCTTGTATTTAAGTCGAGGCCTTTATCCTCGTGAATTCTTACAGCCCACCGTAGATTTTCTGTTGCGCACACAGCGCCCCTGGGGCGAAATTCCCTGGTTTGAGGGAGGCCACTCTGACCCCTGGGATCACACGGAAGCGGCTATGGGCTTATCGATTGCGGGTGAGTTTGCTGCCGCTGAGCGCGCCTACCGCTGGCTGGCAAACACGCAGCTCAGT
>CALKNZ010000066.1 GCA_938091995.1 uncultured Luminiphilus sp.
TTTACTCAAATAAAAGCTATTGTATTTTAATCGCCTAAAGCAAAAATGGAATATTACTTCTAATTTTCAGTTAGTTGTAGTCTTTATCGTTTTTGGCATAACGGGTTCCATGAGTGTCAAAGTTGCTAAACCCATACTTGAATTCTTCAATATACATCCGGAAGCCTTTGAATCCATCTGGGGCGGAGAATTACTGTATTGGATAATCCGGATTTTAATCGTTTTTCCTGCCTACCAAGTATTGCTGCTCTTTTTTGGGACAATCTTCCTACAATTCAGATTCTTTTGGGAATTTGAAAAGAAAATCCTCAAACGCATGGGATTCAAACGTTTTTTTAAAGAAAAATCCTGAGACTTAAGTCTAGGATAGTTTTGACTGAATCAGATTCAAAAATTCGTTTCGGGTATCTGTATCTTTAAACAATCCTCTAAATCCTGAAGTGGTAGTTGTTGAATTTTGCTTTTGCACACCGCGCATCATCATGCACATATGCTCAGCTTCAATGATGACTCCGACGCCCTGAGCGCCCGTTACCTGTTTGATACTCTCGGCAATCTGCACGGTGAGCTGCTCTTGAATTTGCAGCCTGCGAGCGAACATATCAACTACCCGAGCGACTTTTGAAAGTCCCAACACCTGCCCCTCTGGCAAATAGGCAACATGACAGCGCCCAATAAAGGGTAGCAAATGGTGCTCACATAAAGAGTACAGCTCAATATTTTGGACTAACACCATTTCGCTGGAGTCAGATGGAAACAGTGCCTCATTGACAACATCAGATAGATTTTGGCCATAACCGTGAGTTAAAAACTCAAACGCTTTGGCTGCTCGTTTGGGGGTGTCGAGTAGGCCCGCGCGCTCCGGATCCTCGCCAATGTGTTCAATAATACTTCGCCAGTTCGCTTCCATGGAGACCCCCAATTTGATGGCCGCGATGGTAGCATGCGCGGCAGGCAAAGGCTTATAGGATAATAAGTTGCGAACCTTTCGCGAAATCTTAACGACGACTGAATCACAGCTAGAGGCGGGTGGCCTGCACTTTGGTCATGGTTATTTTGATGCCCATGACGAGGCCGTTGCATTGGTCTTAGCCGCTGAAGGGCTTGATCCAATGACAGGGTCGGAAATTCTTGATGAGACGATGTCTGATGCGGGAGAAAAGACGCTACAGGGTTTTTTACGGCAGCGTCTCAAGGACCGGCTACCCACGGCTTATATTATTGGATACGCCGCACTAGGGGAGCTTACTTTTTGGTGTGATGCACGTGCGCTAGTACCGCGATCGCCCCTGATGGCGGCCATTCACGAAGGCTACAGGCCCTGGTTTGAGCCGTCAGTGCCAAGGAGAATTGTGGATGTCTGTTGTGGCGGCGGGAGTCTAGGCTTGTTGGCGGCCTATCACTCCCCCGACAGTGAGGTGTTGTTGCTTGACATTGATACCGACGCTTTGGCACTAGCAGAGAGCAATCGGCTTGATCAAGGATTGCAAAATACGCTATGCGTGCAAGCAGACCTTCTGGGGACGCTAGCGCCCGGCTCGGTAGATATTATTCTTGCTAATCCTCCCTATGTTGACGCTGAGGATATGGCCAATCTGCCGCGGGAGTATCAACATGAACCGCGAATCGCCCTGGCAGCGGGGAACGATGGTCTAGACTTAGTGCACGCACTGCTAAGACAGGCCAGCTACGTTCTATCGTCTCAAGGGGTGTTGTTTTTAGAAGTCGGGAACAGTGCTCCTGCACTGGCAAGCGCTTATCCGGATATTGCATTTACATGGCTGGAGCTGGTCAATGGAGGGCATGGAGTGTGTGTCGTATCTGCCGCTGAGTTAAATGGATCAATAGATCTCACGGGTAGTCCATCTTCACGGGTATAATACAGCAGAGGAGGGTGAGCTATGTCTGGTAATACACTCGGTAAGTTATTTACGGTGACCACTTTTGGTGAAAGTCATGGCGCGGCGCTTGGCGCGGTCGTAGACGGCTGCCCCCCAGGGTTACCGCTAACGAGTGCGGATTTGCAGGTTGATTTAGATCGTCGGAAACCGGGGCAATCGCGCTACACCACACAGCGCCGAGAGACTGACGAGGTAGAGATTCTGTCTGGGGTTTTCGAAGGCCTAACCACTGGCACTGCCATTGGGCTTCTCATCCGCAACACAGATCAGCGCTCCAAGGATTACAGCAAAATCAAAGAAACCTTCCGCCCTGCCCATGCAGATTACACTTACCAGCAAAAGTACGGAGTGCGTGATTACAGAGGAGGGGGCCGCTCATCGGCGAGAGAGACCGCAATGCGGGTTGCTGCTGGTGCGATTGCAAAGAAATGGTTGGCCACTCGTGGCGTTGGCATTCGGGGATATCTGGCCCAATTAGGTCCACTGGTGCCACAAACGCTCGATTGGAGTGTGGTTGAAACCAATCCTTTCTTTTGTGGTGATCCATTACTGATTCCACAGCTTGAAGATTTTATGCAGGCTTTGAATAAGTCGGGAGACTCGATCGGTGCTCGCGTGACAGTTGTGGCAGAGGGCTTGCCACCCGGCTTGGGGGAGCCCATTTTTGATCGGCTTGATGCAGAGCTTGCTAGTGCACTAATGGGGATCAACGCCGTGAAAGGGGTGGAGATCGGTGCGGGTTTCGACGTGATTGAGCAGCGTGGTTCAGAACACCGGGATGCGCTAACACCAGAGGGATTCACGAGCAATAATGCTGGGGGTGTTCTCGGAGGTATTTCTTCCGGTCAACCGCTAGTTGCCAGCATTGCGCTCAAACCTACCTCGAGCATCAGAATCCCCGGGGATAGTATTGATGTGCTGGGCCAGGCAACGGAGGTAGTGACCACCGGGCGGCATGATCCCTGTGTGGGTATTCGCGCGGTTCCTATCGCCGAAGCTATGGTGGCTCTGGTGCTGATGGATCATTGGTTGCGACATCGCGGTCAAAACGCCGATGTTAACTCTATGACACCGGCAATACCTGGAACTGTTAATTCTGGAGCACCGTAATAGTCGTGAAAAAACCCCTTTGGGATAAACGATTTAGGCGTCGTTTGAGAACCACGCTGTTAGCGATAGTAGCAACCTGCGCCCTGTTTTGGGGTGCCGTTGACATTGTCGGAGTGCCGGCATGGAATATGGTCCGAATCCTTGGCGAAAGCATTCTGCTAATTGTCGCGCTCATCTTGGCCGCTGCGTTGACGGGCTGGTTGTTACACCGTTGGCGAGGCAACTCTTCAGATTGAGTGATACCGTCGGTCCTGACCTCGGCGGGCCATGTGTAAACATCACGAGTATTCTGATTGTGTTGTTCTAGAATCAAGTGCGTAAGCGCAATCAGGGCGCTGAGCGTATAACCGCGCTGAACGCGTAAAAATTGACAAATATAGTGGCCTCTGAATCACTACAGTGGCGCGCTCAAAGCAGATAGACTGGTCCAATCGACTCGGGGTTTATGGTAATCCCGACAACCTGTAAGGAACGACATATGAACCTGATTAAGTCCACAGCTGTACTCCTGACGCTCATGTTTGCCTCGCTGGTTAATGCTGAGCTGAATTGGGACGCCGCGCTAACTGGCGCTCATCGCAGTGCAGGCAATGCAGAAAGAAACGGGGCACGACACCCCAAAGAAACTTTGGAGTTTTTCGGGTTGGCTCCGAGCATGACCGTTATGGAGGTTGCTCCCGGTGGAGGCTGGTACACAGAGATTCTTGCCGTTCTGATAGGAAACCAGGGGGCTTATCTTGCAGCCCATGGCACCCCAAACGGGGGCGCTTATACGCGGCGTTCACTGGGGGCCTTTTTACGAAAGTTAGGAGAAAATAATGACGTTTATGGGAACGTCGTGGTGACTGAATTGCAGCCCCCTACGGCAGTAACTCCGGCTGAGCCCGGCACTGTCGATCTTGCGCTGGCTTTTCGAAATGTGCATTCATGGATGCGCGCAGATCAGGCGGAAACCTATTTCTCGGCTATTTTTGATGCCCTTAAGCCCGGGGGTGTTTTCGGCGTTGTCCAGCATCGTGCAAAACCCGGCACAGCCATTGAAACCATGCGCAAAAGTGCATACGTCACTGAAGAGCAAGTGATTGAATATGCTGAGCTAGCAGGGTTTGAGTTGGATGCGCGCAGTGAGATAAACGCTAATCCACGAGACACTAAGGATTATCCCGGCGGCGTATGGACTCTACCGCCTAGCTTGAGCGGTGATGAGGCGAACCGTGAAAAATATCTGGCTATTGGCGAGAGCGATCGTATGACCCTGCGTTTTCGAAAACCACACCCTTGAGCAAGTACCGCGATGGGGCCTATCAATCGCGTCTAAACAAGCGCGATGACCAGCGTGATGAAAAGCCTGCGCCCATACCTGCCTCCGAGCTGATAGACGCCAAGGGTCTGCAGTGTCCGGAGCCCGTCATGATGCTTCACAACGCCATTCGTAAAGCACCCCCGGACGGTTATGTGCAGTTGCATGCTACCGATCCCTCTACCCAACGTGACGTGCCCCAGTTTTGTCAGTTTCTGGAACACCAGCTTATTGAGAGTAGCGAGGATGAGACCACCGGCATCTATAGCTTTTTGATTAAAAAGCAGGCGTCTAAGGCTTAAAGTGAATGTTGCAGGTGTAAAGGACCTCAATGCCCCTCGGATTGAGCGGATATTTTTAAACGTTTTTGCTGCGGACTTTAATACTCGGCTAGTGGGTGGGGCGGAAGAGCCGCTTTATCGTCCGGCGGCTAACGGAACGCCGGCTGAAATTCATTACCGTCATGACTATCGACGCAGTGCGCTCCATGAAGTAGCGCATTGGTGTGTTGCGGGACCGCGGCGGCGGCTTTTAACGGATTATGGTTATTGGTACTCCACTGACGAACGGGGGCTTACGAAGCAAGCGGCATTCTTTTGCGTAGAAGCCAGGCCTCAGGCTCTTGAGAGTTTCTTTTGCGAGGCAGCAGGCATAGCATTTTCCCCGAGTATCGATAATCTGAGCTTGCAGATACCTCTGGACATGCTCGAGCAGTTTCAAAACAAACTGTGCTGGGAGCAGGAGCAGTTTCATAAGCACGGCCTACCCGAACGAGCTGCGCGCTTTACTCAAGCACTGAGCACAGCACTGAATTAGGTTTACCAAATATGCGCTACCGGATCGTCGCAGATGAAAATATCGAGGTGACTCCTGAGTTGGTGTCGATCAGTGAGCATCTGTTAACGCTGCCTGGCAGAACGATTAATTCCAATCACCTAAAAGATGCCGATGTCCTCTTGGTGAGGTCTGTCACCCCTGTGACCGCCTCATTACTTGCCGAATCGCCGGTAGCTTTTGTCGGCACGGCAACGGCGGGTGTCGAACATATTGATACTGAGTATCTTGCGCGTCGAGGCATTAAATTTGCAGCAGCGCCAGGGGCCAATGCTAATGCCGTTATTGAATATGTCTTGTCGGTTCTGGCGGCCCGGAGTCGTATCGCTGAGATTCTAAAGGGCGGAACCGTGGGTATCGTGGGTTATGGCCACGTGGGGCAGGGGCTTGCGCGCATTATTTTAGCCTTGGGCGGTAATGTAACTGTCTGGGACCCATGGCAAACGGTGCCCGCTAACATTAAAAGTCATTCCCTAGAGTTTGTCCTTAAACAACCCATTGTTAGCCTTCACGCGGCTTTACATGAACAGAAACCATGGCCTAGCCGGGCTATGGTGGATGCACCCCTGCCTCCGAATATGCCCGCTGGACAGCTGTTTATAAACGCCTCGCGAGGTGAATTGGTGACAGAGGCTGGGTTACAAGCGTTGGTAATGAACGGAACCGATATCGTACTGGACGTTTGGCCAAACGAACCGTCGGTGTCTGCAACTCAAGTTGCAGCGGTGTCCCTGGGAACGCCCCACATTGCCGGCTACACTCGGTGTGCCAAAATAGCGGCTACGGATATGCTGGTTTACGCACTGGCTGGTTTGCGTTCTGATGATGACCCAGTGCCACCATTAGCTATCGACATGTCTAGCTATCAAGATATGCCGGTAGACGCATGGCTGACTCGGTTACTCTTGTCGAGTTATGATCCTAAGGTCGATTCGGATCAATTGGCTCATAGTTGCGGTACAGTGGTTGCCCCCAATGATTTCGATGCGCTGAGGCGCGACTATAAATTACGGCGAGAATTACGGGGTCGATTAATACGAATGCCACCAAACGTCGACGAGAACTTTGAGCGTTTAGTGCTTGCGCTGGGGGCTATACCCGTGTGGCCAGAATGAGCCTCAAGAAAGTAAAGGAAGGTTATTTTTATGGAAAATGATGAAAACACCACTGAGGTCGATTGGCGGGCTCAGCTCACCCCGGATGAATACACTGTGTTGCGTGAAAAGGGGACCGAGAGGGCGTTTACGGGGGAGTACTGGAACGTCTTTGAAGATGGCACCTATCATTGCCGTGGCTGTGGCGTGGCGTTATTTGAATCTACCAGTAAATTTGATGCAGGTTGTGGCTGGCCTAGCTTCGATCGTGCAGCAAGTGACGGTGTTGTCAAAGAAGATAAAGACACGAGCCATGGAATGGTTCGCACAGAGATTCTTTGTCAAAAATGTGGTGGACACTTAGGACACGTATTTCCAGACGGCCCTACAGATACCGGCTTGCGTTATTGCGTGAACAGCTTGTCTGTGAAGTTGGACTCATCTGAGCGTT
>CALKNZ010000067.1 GCA_938091995.1 uncultured Luminiphilus sp.
GGTCAGCTCAGGATTCCAAATGTGCCAATGCAGCCTTAGGTCTTCTCCCTCGGGCACTGCGTGGCCTCGTCCGCCGGTGTAAAAGGCTGCGGTCTCCCGCAGGGAGTCAAAGTTACCGGCGTGCATATACGGAGCGGTCAGCGCCACGTTGCGTAAACTGGGTACTTTAAAACCACCCCGCTGGCTGGCATCTCCTGAGGAAGCTCCTGCTCCGGGGTCTAAAGGACGGTCATTGCGTTCAGGCACGCCTAGTACGGCAATTTGTTGGTTGGTAAATAAGGGCGGGGTGTGGCACTCCGCGCACCGCGCCACAAATGAACGAAACACATTGAGCCCCTCTTTTTCCTGAGGATTGAGGGCATTGTGAACGCCGTGGGCATAAAGGTCATAACGGCTGTTAAGGGAAATGAGGGAGCTTTCAAAAGCGACTAGTGCGGTATAGACCTGATCTAGGGTCAGTGCATCTTCTTTAAACGCCACTTTAAAGAGCTCCGAGTACACGGCATTGCTTTGTAATGTTGCCAATAATGTCGTGGGGTCGTTGCCCATTTCGTTGTCAGCATAGAGCGGGCCTTGCAGCTGGGCTTCTAATGACGATTTACTGCCGTCCCATAATAACTTTTGAAGAAAGGCGACGTTCCAAAGTGACGGCGCGGACCGCGCAATTTCTGTACCCTGCACGCCTATGCTCAGGCGTTTGCCATCACTGAGACCCAGGCTAGGGTCGTGACAGGTCGAACAGGCCACCTCGCCGTTTTTGGACAGTAACGGATCGAAGAACAGGTAGCGGCCGAGATCAATTTGTTGTGGGGTAAAGCCATCTCTTACCGGGGGTAAGCCGGTTTTGGGCCCGCCAACGCCTTTGCCATAGAGCGAGTCATACGCCAAATACTGGCTGTGCAGTTTGCAGTGTCCCGTTTCATCTAGTCGCAACGCGGGTGGGCAAAAGGTCGATAGCTCAAAGGGCTCCTGGGCAGTTGCAGAACCTGCCGCCGTCACAGTCAGCCATAAAAAGAACAGGGCTCGCATTAGGCCTCTGGGGGCAATGTGGCAAGGTATGCGGCGATCGATTCCAAGACATCTGTGTCGGTAATTGAGGGCGCTAAGCGCACCATTTGAACACCCCAGCGATCTTCTGGATGTGAGCCGCGAAGGCCACCTCGAAACTTTTCATACTGTGACAGCACATACCAGTCGTTGAGCCCTGCGAGCGCGGGTGCCTCTAGGGCTATATTGCCCAAGGCGTTAGAGCCGTGGCAGGCCGAGCATAAATTAAGGTGGTAATCCTCTCCCTGGGCTAAATCGCCTTTAATTGTTGCGGGCGGCAACGCATTGGGCAACGCCTCGATATAGCTCGCCAGTTCCGAAATGCTGTTGTTACTGAGCGCGGCACTGCTGGCTGCCATCATGGCGCCGTGGGTGTCTTCGGGGTGCGCACCGCGAACACCGTCGCGAAAGTGGCGTAGTTGACGCGCAATGTAGACGGAATCGAGGGAGGTTAAGGCAGGGGCCTGAAGGGACGCTTGCCCTAGGCCTTGGGCGCCATGACAAGAGAGGCATTGTGCTGCGTATTCACTGGCACCGGCATGCTGCGGGTTAATGAGCGCTTGAGATGCCGCAGCCGCCGAGGCGGGGCTTTCGGTTTCACCGCAGCCCCATAAAGTGAGCAAGATAACGGTCAGTACTGTTCGGCAAGTCATTTCAATCTTCATAGGGCCTCCCCCCGGGGTCCTTATCGGCACCTACAGTTTAAGGCACTCTGGCGTAAAGGGCAGCGCCCTTTAAAAACTATAAATGGCTTCGACACCAAAGGTTCGCGGGTCCAAAGTGCGTATTATCGGCGTGCCAAACACGGCAACGGTTGTCTGGCTGATGCCGCTAATCCGGTCTTCATCGGTCAGATTACGGCCCCACAAAGCCAGCTCCCAGTGATCCTCTGGGTGACTCCAGGCAATGCGACCGTTCACCAAACGCCTATCGTCGGTGTACCCACTAATCGATTCAAAATCGGGGTTGTAGTTGGCATCGTCGGCATCGCGCGTGTTTTCGGCATAAATGTATTCACCGCGCACCAATAAGTTGCCTGCCGCCAGTTTGGGCCGCCAATCTAGGGTTAGTGTGTAGTTACCCGCGGTATCTGAACTGCTGTCAAATTGGGTGAGCTCGCCTTTGGCGTCGTAAAACTCTTCTGATTGGTTTTCTTCTTCACGGTAGGTGCTAAGCGCACTAAACAGCAAGTCTTCTGTAATTAACCAACTCACGTTGAGCTCGACGCCCTGCACGCCCGAGTCAACATTAATGACGGTGGGAATGGCATTGTCTTGTCCGGGCGGACGGGTTTCTACCGAGCGCTGGCGACCATCAACGGTTAAATCGAATACCGCTAGCTGAACTTGCAGTCGGCCGTCAAATAAGTCGCCTTTAAGACCAATCTCATACTGCTCAGAGCTTTCAGGCTGCAGTGGCTCTAGTGATGTTTTAATAGCGAGAGAGTCAAAGCCACCTGCCTTGTAACCCGTCGAAACCGAACCGTAGGCAATGAGTTGTTCACTTAAACGGTAGGTGGCAACGAGGCGCCCGGTGGTCTTACTCCAGCTATCTTTGGCTACGGTCGGTGTGGTTGCGGCGGCGGCGTAGTCTCCCGAGGCATCAGTAAATATTTGATTGCTGACTCCGGGCCGCAGCGCGGCAAAGGTCGTAGGTGGAATCAGCCAGCTAAACGCTTTGGTATCTTCGCTGTAGCGCAAGCCAGCTGTTAGAGAGAAACGGTCACTGATTGCGTATTCAACATCGGCATAGATGCCGTAGTTCTCAAACTCCCCCTCGTTAATAATGTACTCGCCCCATACTTCACCCGCGAAGGAAGGGCCAAACAGCATGGGCTCTCCCAGAGCGCCAGAGATAAACTCGTACCAAAAATCACCCGACTCCTGAATTTCCGTCGCCGTGACGGGTATGCCTACGGCGCTCAAGGCAACCGCGTAGTCATTGGGGTTCCAGATATGGTCCATATTGAAGCCGAAGCCTGCGTTGAAATCTTGGGTGACTAGCCGAGCAATCGAATCTGCAAGGGCGTTGGCCTCGGTGCGTTGGTAGGTGTTTTCTCGGCTGTAGGTGGCACCCATAACGGCGTTAATGCGATCGGTGTTGTAGTTAAAGCGCACTTCGGTGTAAGCGATGTCAGAATCTTCAATATTGTTGGTATCAAAGTAGCGTGTGGGGTCAGCGGTGCCGTCCTCGTCTTGCCGATTTGAGGTCTCAAAATCCCGATAACTGGCAATGGCGGTCATCGACCACTGCTCATTAAAGTCTTGAAACCATTTGCCCGTAATGCCCCACATGTCCCGGGTTTCTTCGCCATCAATGACGTCGTTGGCATACTGTCCACTAAAGGGGTTGGTGTTGAGCGAGTAAGGACTCACCCCCAACGCCATACTCGGCGATTGATCAAACTGATCGACATCGACCGCCAGCTGCAGGGTTGTGGCCTCAGAGGGCACCCAGCGCATCGCGATTCGGCCAGCCCAATTGCCTTTTTCAGCGGCATCAAATTCGGCGGGCTCGACGTTTTCCGAAATGCCGTCGCGTTGATTGACCAACGCATTGGCTCTTAGCGAAAAAGAATCACTCACTGGAATGTTGATCATGCCTTCTAGGCGCATGAGGTTGTAATTACCGGCGCGAATTCGAGCAAAGCCCTCAAGGGTATCGCTGGGGGCATTGGGAATCATATTAACGACACCTGCTGCCGCATTGCGTCCAAAGAGCGTGCCTTGTGGCCCGCGCAGTACTTCCACCCGTTCGATATCGGCGAAAGCGACGGTTGTAGCCGCGCGGGGGAGGTAGGCGTCATCGTAAAAGGTGGCCACCGAAGGATCACCCCCGGTGGAGATGTTGGGGCTAGAGATACCGCGAATGCGATAGCCTTGCTGAGTGAAGCTTTCCCCGCCGGCATCAAAGCCTACGATATAGGCATCAATGTCCTGTAAATTGAGTGCCCCCGTATTAATAATATCCCGTCGGGAAAAGGTGCCAATAGCGATGGGTACCTCAATGGCTTGCTGTTGCCGCTTTTGCGCGGTGACAAGAACTTCTTCAAGCAGATCTGCGCCAGATTGCCCGTGGGTGACGACGGATAGCGCCAGACCCGCGGTGGCTATAATGGTGGAAGTTGCTCGTCGCATCGGTCAATCCCTCAGTTTATGCACTGACGTTATCTTTTAGTGACAACATAAGGGGTAATTGCCGGGCACTCAACCAAAGTGAATAGGCACTATGGCGGGTATTTCAATGCTTACTATGCCCTTCATAGTGAATGCTTTCTGACATTGGATTGCATTGAATGGGCTTAACCAACCCTAGTTTGCTGTGGAAGTCCGGCTGTTTGTGCCATTACAGACCTCGATTGAGACCGTACAGGGTGACTTTTAGTTTGCATAAATAGTTTGCGCAAAAAAAAGCGGGCTGCTGAAGCCCGCTCTCACTCTTATTAATGCTCACGCGTGCTGCGCAAATTACTCGTCGAGAAAACTGCGCAGATAGTCAGAGCGGGTGGGGTGTCGCAGTTTTCGAAGAGCCTTGGCCTCGATCTGGCGAATCCGCTCCCGGGTAACATCGAACTGCTTGCCCACTTCCTCAAGGGTGTGATCGGTATTCATGCCTATACCAAAACGCATGCGCAGAACTTTAGCCTCCCGCGCAGTAAGACCTGCGAGGACATCTTGAGTGGCCTCGGTCAGTCCTTCTTCGGTAGCCGAATCGACCGGACTGGAAATGGTCACGTCCTCAATGAAGTCGCCAAGATGCGAGTCTTCATCGTCACCGATGGGTGTTTCCATAGAAATGGGCTCTTTGGCAATTTTCAATACCTTGCGGACCTTGTCCTCTGGCATCTCCATGCGCTCGCCCAATTCTTCTGG
>CALKNZ010000068.1 GCA_938091995.1 uncultured Luminiphilus sp.
TTCATTATCTTTAAAGCGTTCGAACCACGCGAGAATATTGTCAATTTTATCGATCAGTTGGCTGGGCCTTCTGGCAATAAAATGTGAGGCGCCGGGCAGCTCGACCAGCACCGTGGGTACCTTGCGGTACTTCAAGGCGTGGTAAAGCTGCTTCGCCTGGGAGGGTGGTGTGCGCAGATCATCAAGCCCCACCATGACCAACGTGGGGGTAGTGACATTCCCTACTAAGCTGATGGGCGAAAACCGTAAATAATCATCGGGGTGCGTCCAAGGTGTGCCGGGAATACGAGTCTCAAAATAATAAAACCAGTTATCGGCGTTGAGGGTTTTGCTATACCAGTTCATAACCGGCTTGATCACCGCGGCGGCACGGAAGCGATCATTTTTGCCAATCATCCAAGCGGTCATAATGCCTCCAGCGCTACCGCCTGTGACATAGAGCTGCTTGGGGTCAACAAAACCCTGGGCGATGACAGCATCGACACCGTCCATCACATCGTTGTAATCCTCCCCGGGGTAATTGTGGTAGAGCAAATTGCCAAACGCTTCGCCATAACCCGTGCTCCCGCGCGCATTGGGGTAAAACACCACGTACCCTGCAGCAGCATAAAGCTGTATTTCTGGTGAAAAGCGTTCGCCATAATTGCTGATTGGACCACCGTGATTCTCGACCAGCAGTGGATATTGCTTTGCCGGGTCAAACTGAGGGGGGAGGGTTATCCACCCCTGAATATCACGACCATCGATAGTGCTTTGCCACCATAGCTCGCGAGTTTCACCCAGCTGGCGATGGTCGAGCACATCTGAATTCAAATGCGTAATCTGCCGGGCACCATCCGGGGTGGCTATGGCTACATCGGCGGGAAACTCTGGGCGGGTATAGGTGTACGCAACGTCTCCCTCGGCTGAGACGCTGAAGGAGCCCCCGCTATAGGGCCGTCCTATGCTGGTTCCTCCTAAATTATCGGCTATTGGCTCATTGCGATCGTCGAGGGTGACATAGTCAATTTTGGTACGGCCCTTGTCATCGTACTGGTAGTACAGCCCTTTGGCATCTGCTGCCCAGTGAATCGCATCAACGCTGCGATCGAGGTTAACGAGCAACTCCTTCATGGCGCTGCCGTCGGATTTGGCGATTCTTAAGCGGGTGATTTGGTAAGCCTGGCGTTTGTCGGTAAAGCCTAGCCATGCCACCCATTGCCCATCGGGTGAGGGGAGAGGGCTATCGTCAGGTCCTGAGATCTTCGTTAAAGGTTCAATAGCGCCCGACCCTAAATCAATCGTATAGACCTCGCTGTTACGGAAGTCATATTCCCAATTTTCACTTCGGTTGCCGGTGACGGTCAGTGCCCTGCCATTACTGCGCCACTCAGGCTTGCGATGATGAAAATCCCCTTCGCTCACTTGCCGGGGGGTGCCACCTTCTGCCGGCACCACATACACGTGGCTGAACCCAGGTTCAACATAGCCACTGCCATCGCGCTCATGATAAAGCCGGTCGGTGACTCTGGGTTTATCAGCCCATTTTGCACCTTCGGGGGCACTAGGACGTTTCACTAGGAGGGGAGGTGAGCTCTTTACCGTCATGGCAAAGGCAATTTGGGTGCCGCTGGGTGACCAGCGCAGATGTCCAGGTGATCCCTCAACACGGGTGATGCGTGCGCTGCGACCGCTCGCCAGCCAGTGTACATATAGCTCTGCACCTTCGTTGCCCGCTTTTCGGACATAGGCAATACGTTGGCCGTCAGGTGACCATTGTGGGCTCGTTTCATCGCCCTCAAAGTTGGTCAGCTTACGGTGATTTTCGCCGTCAGTATTAACCAGCCATAAGTTACCACGGCGCTTATCGTTCATAACGTCAAAGCCCATCCGACGGTAAGTCACGAGCTGGCCATCGGGAGATATTTGAGGGTCTGACGCCCATTCAAGCTCGAACACATCCATGGCGTCGAACGCCCGTTCTGTCTCACCAGCGAATATTGATAGCGAAAAAAATGTACAAGTAACCAGACTAACCGTCGATAGAAAACTGGTCTTACGTCGGCGCTCTAATTTGATGTTTTGCATGACACGCTTCTTTTTCGGTGACGATAAGAGTGGAGCGTCGTGTACGTAACGACAGTAGCGGGGGCATTATCGTAGATGCCACCCCTCTCACTAAGGTTATAACTCTTCCTCAGAATTTTTTGATGTCTGAGATGCTTGAAAACGATCTGCCGCTGCGTCCCAAGGTGAAGTCGTTTTGTTGGTGGCTATATAGAGGTCTTCAACCTGACTTCTAGCCCAGGGGGTCTTGCGTAAAAACTTTAGCGAAGACCTCACCGAGGGATCATTCTTAAAGCAATTAATACTAATACGCTGGGCTAATCCCTCCCAGCCGTAGTGTTCATACAGGCTAGTAAGGATGGCCTCTAGCGTTAGGCCGTGGAGTGGATTGTTAGGCTGATCGTTGTTCAAAATTTTAATGTCTCGCGTTGGCCATAACTTCTGCATCGGCCGGGGTCACATGTGCCCTAAGGCTTATGTCATTGTGCTGCATAAGCCAGGCCGGTTCTAGGGAAGGTGCTAGGCATTGAGCTCTTAAGCGTATCGTATTTCTTCGCCCGGCCACCCGGTAAAGATTGGTAGTTGTATCCCTAGAGGCGATGACGTAGCTTTGCAGTAGTTTCAAAGCATTGTGTTTTGAACAACTATTGAAAGAATAAACGGGTCTGTGGGGAATTTTATGAAAAAAAGTATAACAATGCAGCGCACTATAAAAGCCGTTAGTGCTATCGCGGTTCTGTCACTCGCGGCTTGCGGTGGTAATGAAGCACCCGTCGCCGAGGTGGCTGCTCCTGCGGTGAATCCCAATATTGAGACGGCTAAACAGTGGGTAACAGCCATGAGCACGGGCCAAGCCGAAGGTCTGGCTGCCGTAACGGCATTGATGGCCGATGATGGAAAATTGGTGCGACGTCGTTATGTGGGTTTTGGTTTCACTTGGGACCCCTCAGACGGTGAAGGCCGCATGATCGTGGGCACGGTGACTCCAGAGAGTCCTGCGGCTGAAGTATTACAAGCGGGAGACGAATTTGTTTCGGTTCGCGGTGTTGAAGTAAATGAAGCCAACATGGATAAGCTGGATTTTCGAGGTAAGCCGGGAGAAGTCGTAGAAGCCGTTATTCTTCGCGGTGAGGAGACTATGGATATAGCGGTTACCCGTGGCGTCATTTCTACGCCCATTTCCAAGGCGCAAAGCTTAGAGTGGATGGCCACAGGCGACGGTGAAAATTGGGCCCCTGATAAATGGGAGCTTCATGAGGCCGTTGGCAACGACAACGTGGTCTACGTTTGGACGCAAAACTGGGATACCGATGAAAACAGCGGTCTGCCGGTTGATACTCATGTTGTGACACGTTTCGTCTTTAATGACGCTGGGCAGGTGACCCGTGTTGCTAGCCTCAGTGAAGATCGCTTTGCTTTAGAGCAGGCGGGTTGGAACATTAGTCGGTAGGTCATTCGGAACTTGGCGGCATGTGGCGACACAATAGTCCGCTTAACACTTCAAAAGCCCGCCGTTTGGCGGGTTTTTTATGTGATGTAGCAAGACGATAGGTGCAAACGAGCGGCGGACAGGGTCGTATTTTTGAAAATTTATGTCGATGTGCTGTAGTGTTTGACTAAGAAAAATCACTGGACATGTATAGACGCGGCCCAGAACTGGGCCACCCGGTTTGCTAAAAGTTGTCTGCGAATTTCCTCCTGGCTGCAGGAGGGGAAGGCTTTGAGCAGGGTGTTGGCCGCGCTGGCGCTGCAGCTGCAGCCTTAGGTAAAGGTAGATCTAGAGGGTTATTGGCCGCGGGGCGATCCTAGCTTTTGCACTTCTCTAAAGGTGTCCTGGCTTGCAAAGACTTGAGTATTTGTTAAGGCATGTCTCACGGCTTACGCCGGTAGGCATCTTTTAAAATAAGGGTGTCAGCAAGGGGGTCTGGGTTGTCGATTTGGCTTTGAAAATCTGCTGCAAGTTCTCGGCTCCGCTCTATGCAGGTACGCCAGTAAGTGACGCGTTCTTGGGTAGACATGCGGGAAAAATCACTGCGATCAGGGATTTTTCCATAGGGGAGTGAGTCAATGAAGTCCTGGCTTGGGCAAACCAAAACGAGGTTCTCAGCCAGGGGAGAGCGGTGTCGTCGCCAGGGTAAAAATTTATCAAACCAACCCTGAGTCAGGTCGCCACGAAAATGAGGGTAAAAAATGAGTCGCTGCTCGGCAAAGGGTGCGAGATCAAAGTGATAATCAATAATGCCCCCGTCCCAATAGTGGCCAGTGGGTGCTGTGGAAATATTGCGTTCACCTGCGAGTAGAAAGGGAATAGATCCGCTGGCATGTAGCGCCTTTGTGACTGTTTCCTGGCGGAGACTAATTTGACGGGTATTGAAGTTGTCAAAAGGCAGCGCGGGGGCCGCTGCACTGGTAAATAAGATGCGCTGAAACTGTGAGGCGAGAAGATCGCGATGGACGGTGTTTGTTATGGCGGCGGTGCCCATGCCCAGAGCTAGGGCAGCTCGATACTGAGACGAATTGAGGCCACGCCCCCGTGCCGTAACGATATAGCTGTGCAGTCGTGGATGATCTATCAGGGCGCTGGCGCCGCTATCGCCAAATACATGCTCCAGCATGGCAATGCTGGCTGCACTTATCTCATGAATGTTCAGGCGCTTGCTGTACTGCCAGTTGACGTAAATATCCTCTAGGCGATCCAGTGCCGCGACGGGATCACGCTGGGATAGACAGGCATGACGCCACGAGCCAATAGACGATCCTACCGCTTGCAGCGCATCAGTTCGGTCGTGCATGAGAAAACGTCCAAACAGCAACCGGTCGAGCTGGCTTAGGATGAGCCACTTGGGCCCTCCTGAGGCGCCCAACACAAGTGAGACATCACGTCCCACCCAGCCCTGGTTTGCGATGTGCTGAGCTGCCTTTCGGCCCAAAAAAATATTGAGTGGACGAGCTGTCATTCTAGCGCTTCATTAATGGGGTGGCCGTAGTGTAAAAAAATAAAGGGGCCGCTACATCGTTTCTTTTTTGGGGTATGAATAAGAGTGACTGGCTTAGCGTTTGTGCCAGTTGCTGCTTCGCTTTTGCCCATCTCAGCACGCGAGGCGTTCAATCATGCATGGGTTAATTACCCAGTGTCCTCAGTTTAGGTGTATAGGCCGATAAAGGCTTTATTGAGACGATGACCTCCTTCGGTCATATAGCTTATTGGAACTACTAACCTGCTGATATAGCAAAAAGTTTTAACTGTTTGTCTAAAATAAAAATGTGATCTACATCACAATGCTGTTTAATGAGCAGTGACATAAAAAAAACAAACAATGGGTGAAATAATGAAATTCGGTGTGAATACCAGATTTAAAGTGGGTGCCCTAGCGGGTTGTATTTTGAGCCTGAGTTTATCAGCGTCCCCCGGTTTAGCCGCGGTAGAGCGCGTTATTGTGGGTTTTCAACCCGGCAATGGTAATGCCGTGCGTGGTGCAGTCAGCAATGGTCAAGGACGGGTGGTTTTGGACCTCTCCCACCATGGCGCGCTAGCTGTTGAGATACCTAGTCGAGCGCTCAAAGGGCTGGAAAAAAATCCCAACGTTGTTTACGTCGAGGAAGATGTAAGGCGTTACCCCATGGCTGAAGTCACGCCCTATGGGATACCTATGGTGCAGGCTAACGATCCCGCCCTGACTCAGCCCACGAGCTCAAACAGTAAAACGGTTTGCATTATTGATTCAGGCTATGACGATGGCCACCCAGATTTAAACGGTAATAATCCTGTCCATACCTATGACAGAGGTCGGGGGCGATATAAAGGTACGGGGTGGTCATACACCGATGAAAACGGGCACGGAACACATGTTGCTGGGACCATTGCGGCTTTGGGGAATAACGCCCAAGGCGTAGTTGGCGTCAATAGCCAGGGCATCAATCTGGTTATTGTGAAGGTGTTTGGAGCTGATGGCTGGGCCTATTCTTCGAGCCTTGTTGCGGCACATGACGTCTGTGCGGCCAACGGTGCTGATATTACCAACATGAGTTTGGGTGGCGGTGGACCCACATCAGCGGAGCAAACGGCATTTGCTAATTCTTCCATGCTGAACATTGCGGCCGCCGGAAATGATGGCACCACCGGATTTTCCTATCCGGCCTCATATACTTCTGTAGTTTCTGTCGCGGCGTTGGACAGCAACCGCAATCTGGCAAGTTTCTCCCAGCGTAATAGCGAGGTCGATGTTGCCGCTCCTGGTGTGGGCGTTAAGTCGACAGTTCCCAGAGGGTTTGGTTCTGAAGCGGCCGTGTCTAGTGAAGCGGGTGTCTTTCAAGGGCTAGCTATGGAGGGCTCACCCAACGGCAGCGCAACCGGTATTTTGGTCGACTGTGGTTTGGGTGACGCCATATGCGCGGCCAATGGTGGTGCCATTTGCCTGATTGAGCGAGGCGAGATCAGCTTTGCTGCCAAGGTTAGTAGCTGTGAAGCCGGCGGTGGGTCAGCTGCCATTCTCTATAACAATGAGCCAGGAGTGCTTTCTGGGACGTTAGGTGGCACGGCTTCTCAGATCGTTGCGTTAGGTATTTCACAAGCTGACGGCGCTTTACTCGCCACAGCAATAGGTAACAGCGTATCAGTCAATTTAGGGCCCAGTGACTACGATACCTACGATGGCACTTCAATGGCGACGCCTCACGTGGCGGGTGTCGCCGCACTGGTATGGAGTCAACCAGCTGTGATGGCCTGCTCCAAGAGCGACATTCGTTCGGCGCTGGAGGCATCAGCAGTCGATCTAGGGGCGCCGGGGCGTGACGATGGCTTTGGCCATGGCCTCGTGCAAGCGAAGGCTGCTGTTGATTATTTGGGGACAGACTGTGGCAACGGTGGTGGCGGGCAAAATCAGGCGCCCACGGCCAGCTTTACCAGTGATTGTACTAACTTGAACTGTACTTTTTCCGATGTTTCGACTGATTCGGACGGTAGCGTTGTGAGTTGGAGCTGGAACTTCGGTAACGGAAATACTAGTACGAGTCAGAACCCCAGTCAGAGCTATACAAGTGATGGCATCTATGCGGTATCACTGACGGTGACAGATAACGAAGGCGAGTCTGATAGCGTCACACAAGATGTTGTTGTGAATAGCGGTGGTGAAAATTTGGCGCCCACGGCCACTTTCAGCAGTGACTGTACAAATCTCAGCTGTGAATTTTCAGATGCCTCTGTTGATGCGGACGGCACTTTAGTCAGCTGGAACTGGAATTTTGGAGACGGAAACTTCAGTAGCGCGCAAAGTCCCAGTCATGATTACAGCAGCGATGGAAGTTATACGGTCACGCTTACAGTTGTTGATAATAACAGTGCTTCGGACAGCACATCGCAAGGGGTGACCGTAAGCAGTGGCGGCGGTGATCCGGTGTTCACGGTAACGATACGAAACGCTGGTAAAAACTGGACTGCGGTGGTGGCATCTGACACGCCGTTTACTGGATCCTTCGACAACGGTTCAAGTTGCCCCACACCAACAACCCGATGTGAGAGTAGCCCACAGCGTAAAAAAGATGGGGTCATGGTGTTCACGCCCGAGGGAGCTGCGGCTATTACTATTGTTCGGTGAATTTTTATTCCAAACCCTAGCCGGCTTAGGCCGGCTTTTTTGTGCTCGAATCCTACCGTTGGGGGTTAGTGATTAGCATTTTTCGGCCGTGTCTTTTGCACTATGTTTGTGTCAAAAGCCAGTCGTTCCAAGGGCGCAGAAATTTTTTAAGGCTTAGCAAGAACGTCACAAAAACGATTGTGTAAGCTTCATGCGGTGTATTTCGGAAAATAATGACACCCATAAAAAAACTTCTGTACCCGCCTGTGGGTAGGGTGGGGTAAAGGGTTTTTGAGTGACATGGCCTGAGTTGCCTTCTATGGGAAGGTTTTCCAAACCTAAAGGCCCATGAGGGTTGCGGCGGTCTGACGGTTCGATCAATCCCCTGATGGCAGAGTTTTCAGATTTTTCAGTAAAGCGGTTCGCCCCTGAATACCTACATATACAAGTTCCGCGTTACTGCTTTTATCAAGCTCGGCGGCGTTGGCTTCGTCAGTATCAATATGCATTTCAAGTTGGTAGCCATGACTTACCCGAACTAAGACGTCACAGAAGATAAGATCTCTAGGGCCTCCAGTAATGGCAACTTCTACCTCATCCTTGTTCTGTACTCCAAAGCGTTCGGCATCGTCAGGGTGCATATGAATATGACGACGAGCACAGATGAGTCCCTCGTTCAGCCTTACGCTGCCCTTGGGCCCTTTCAGGGTTATTGGTGCAGAACCCTTAACCCTACCAGAGTCTCTTACCGGCGCATCGACGCCTAACAGGTATTCATCAGAACGGGAGACTTCAATTTGATTTTTACTGCGTAAAGGGCCCAGTAGGCGCACACCTTCGATGGAGTCCCTTGGGCCTATCAACGTAACTTTTTCTTTACAAGCAAATTGTCCCGGCTGGGACAGATCGGCGTGATGGGTGGGTTCGGCATCGTCACCAAATAAAAGTGCGAAGGTGTGCTTGTCTAAGTGTAAATGTCTCGCGCTGACCGCGATTGGAATACTGAGATCGGTTTTTAGACGTGCTTGTTGCCTGATTAACCCAATGGTTTGCCGAGCGATCATAAGCTCTTCGTTTGTCTTAACCACCAGCGCAGGAACCCGAGAGTTCTCTGTGGTGATGCACGCAACTTTATTTTGATGATCAACTTCGGCGTGCTGGTTATTATCCTCATCGACCTGTATGCCCAAAAATTCGAGCCTTTGTAAAATTCGCTGGCGCAGGTTTGCACTGTTCTCACCAATGCCACCAGTAAGGATGACGGCATCAACCCCACCCATGGTGGCGGCATAGGCGCCAATATATTTTTTAATACGATGGGCAAAGACCGCAATGCTCAAGCGTGCTTCGTCATGACCCGAGGCGGCAGCGGCTTCAATTTCTCTAACGTCGTTACTGAGCCCGGACAAGCCTTTGAGGCCACTTCGAAGGTTGAGTAAGTCGTCCAGCGCATCGACATCGTTTACTTCATCTCGCAGCAGTTTGAAAATAATCCCCGCATCTATATCGCCAGAGCGTGAACCCATAACCAGCCCCTCGAGTGGCGTCATACCCATGCTGGTCTCGGTTGAACTGCCCATTTCTACGGCGCAGGCGCTTGCGCCATTGCCTAGATGAAGGGTGATCAATCGTAGCTCATTAATAGGTCGGCCAAGATACCGTGCGGCCTCTAATGCGACAAACTGGTGAGATGTACCGTGAAATCCATAGCGACGAATACGGTGCTTTTCAGCCAGCTTGGTGTCGATAGCATAGTGGCTCGCACGGCGGGGCAGGGTGGCGTGAAAAGCGGTATCGAAGACGGCGATATGGGGAATTTTGGGTAGCGCTGTTTGCGCGGCTTCAATGCCTGTTAAAGCACATGGATTGTGCAAGGGTGCTAAAGGCGCCCATTCCTCAATTTGCGCAACCACCTCTGCGTTAATCAATACCGCATCGCGGAAGGCGTCGCCACCATGAACAACGCGATGACCCACCACATCGATGGTCTCGTTTTGAGTGTCATCGATAAGTTGTGCCAGTGCTAATGCAGGACCAACATCTGTTGTTAACTCAATAGCATCCTGGGCCAAGATCGTTTCGCGCTCAGAGTTTACTAACTGGTACTTAATGCTGGATGAACCGCAGTTTATAACTAAAATATTCATGCTTAATATCCGTTACCAGGTTAAGTCAGGCCGACCAAGCTAAGGTTTCGTGCTAACAGAGTCTTTTTAGCACGAAGTTTGAATCCTAGACGCGCTCTATGCCTAGCTATGAGTAATTTTTTTTAAAGTGAAGGCATAAATGGCTAATAGCTCATGGGCTAAAAAAAACCGTGGTATACGTCCACCGCGCTTCATCAAAAAATTGTTACTCTAAGGTCGATGAAATACCCCACACTGCCCCAGCACTCGTAAACGAGCTTTGTATGTCCAACGCAGTCTACCTTGAATCATCTGCCCTTGGGGTTACGCTGCACAGTCAAGGTGCTAGCCTGGTACAAGTGTTATTTAAGACGCGCAATGTCAACCTGTTGCTCGATACATCTCAACTACCGGCCAACCTGATTAAACAATTCTGTATCGGTGGAACAGTAGGCCCCTATGCGGGTCGCTTACGGCAGACTGATTCCGCTACTGGCAAATCGATGGTCTTGCTCCACGGTGGCGATGCCGCATTACATAGGGCCGACTGGCAAGTCACACAAATGGATAAAACTCGCGCAGTGCGGTATGCCACAACACTTAAACATGGTGACGGGGGTCTACCCGGCGATCGCGAGTTTGGCGTGAACTATACCCTTGCCGATGACCGCCTAATTATTGATCTTACCGCCACGACGACTCACGATACCCCGATTAGCATGACCAACCATGCCTACTTTACCCTTGGTGCGCGCTGGGCCAGTGAGTTATCACTCAGTATTAACGCCCAGTCAGTCTTGGTAACTGACAGCGCACTGTGCCCCACGGGCCAGTTACAACCCGTCGCTGAAACCCCTCTCGATTTCACCTGTGAGCGCAAACTCGCTGGCGTTTTAGGGCAGTGGCCCCAGGGGTTGGATCACAGCTATGTGCTCGATTCGACACCGCAGAATGCACTTATACCTAAACCCGTAGCTAGCCTCGTAAATAGGCTCAGTGGGATATGTCTTACTGTTGCCACGACACAGCCGTGCCTGCAGGCCTATACTGCATCGCAACTGACGGCCCCGCTAAAACCCTTCAGTGCAGTTTGCCTTGAAGCTCAGGGCTTCCCTAATGGTCCAGCCTGTGGGCTTGGTGGTGAGCAGTCAATGCTGGCTGCCGGTCAGCAGGTGACGCAGCGCATTGTTTATCAGATTACCGAGGTACTTTAGGCTAACTAGAGCGGCACTATTGGGTAGATCGAGCTTCATACGCAGAATACTGTCTTGCAAAATGTTGCCCCCATGCCCAAAGGCTCTTGGGTTTGTTGCACCATGAGGCTAAGTCAAATTACTGGGTAGCCAGGGCCTTGGCGTGATTGTGGGTCTGGCATCGCCCAGACCACTGAGGGAAGGGCGCTGTCAGTAAGGGCGAAAGGCAGCCGTCCTCAGCACAATTGTTGGCCGAACCCGTGTACCAGTTACGACTCAACAAAGCATTCGTAAACCAAAAATTCTCTAAGAAGACTCTGTCATCGACATTTACCCGTTGTGCCGCCAGCTACCGTGGAAACCATAGGGAATACGATGGTCTAATTTTGCGGTGGCAATGGGACCGTCCTCGACAGCTTCTGCATTGAGGATCACCATAGATGAAGTAGCCGAGTGGTTGTCATAAACAGTGGCAAGCAACCAGCCCTGGCCCTCTTTTGCGTCTGCCGATTTTTCTACAAATACCGGCTCAGAGACGCCGTTACCAAAGCCCGCATCCCATGTTTGGACTTTGCCGGTTTCGCAATCGATGTGTCTAATCTCATGGAAAAGACCGCCATCGCCCTTTGTCCGTTGTGAGGCACCTGCGATAAACCCGTGTCGATGTCTCGCCGCGGCGAATCTATCATCAATGCGAGGAAATTCCGCAGCTACATGGTGTGTTTGCTGCCGGTCAATAACGCCGGTTTTTACATCCAGCGTCCAACGCGTCAATTTTCCCTGCGCATCATCGTATGCGGGAATACTGCCATCGACGTTGGGGAAATTGGGGGCGACAGGAAAGTCGATGGCATCAAAGGTAATGTTCGTTCCTTCGTTCCAAGCATTGAGGTAGTGAAAGACGTAGCGAACCGGTGCCTCGATCCACTTGATAGTTGATACTGATGCACCGCGAGCGAGCACACCAATGAAGGCTCCTGCGGAAGCGTCAAAAGCAAAGGGAAAGCCAAACTTTTCAATACGACTCAGGTCGCAGGTCAAAGGAAAGATAGGGAATAAGACATAGTCCCGAGTGATAATAAAGTCGTGGACCATTGCTGCATAGGGAGCCTCAAAAGTATCCGACCTAAGAGTGCGTCCAGTGCGATCGATCACATGATACGTCATTGTATTGCTGCCAAAGTGATCGGACATGTATCCAAAACCGTGTAGTTCCCCGGTTTCTGGATCCAATTTAGGATGGGCAGTCATGGCACCCTTAATCCCATCGGCATAGTTACCATAACCCGAGGACGCTAATGAGTCCGGTTGTAAACTAAAGGGGTGACTCCCTTCCTCAAGCGCAACTAGGTGCTCGCCGTGAGACACAATGTGCGTATTGGCAACACCGTATCGTCTATCGGTCGCAAACTGTCCGGTTTCTTGGTTCATACTGATTTCAAGATTGAGGCCGCGTCCCAGCTCTACTTCTCGCTCAAACTTGGGTGTCCGCACCCATCGATTTAAGTAGTCAACTTGACCGTTGTTAACGTGGAAGGCGTGAACCATGCCCGCCCCAAAAAACCAGTGGTAAGCTCCGGCAACAAATTTAGGGTTTGGACCGACCCGATACAGCGAACCTGATAAACCAGTCGGTACCGTGCCCTCAATAACTAAATCGTTATAGGTCGCTTCAAAATTAATAGGGGCATAGTTTCCGCGAAGTTGCGGATGGTTAGGTAAAGATGCAGCCATCGGTTAGTTATCTCGCTGTCTATTTCTGCCGTGGGTTTGGGAGTTACCCTGATGGAGAAGTATAAGATAAATAAAAGGGCTGCTCAGTGACTGTACAAAATTCGATCACGGACGGTGGACAACAATCTCTTCACTATCGATAGGGAGTTCAAACCACATAAGGTCCTCAGTGAGCACGTAGTTGTCTGGTGCACCGCGCATAAAGATCTCTTTCACTATGGCGTTGGGGGGTACGGGCACTAGGTGATAAAAAGCCACCATGTCGACACTCGATTGTTCATTGAACTCAATCAGAGACTTCGTAGATGCGTGGTAGTCGGTGACGTCGGTAACGATCTTAGATAGTCGTGTGTTACCTGTTGAGGCGAATGCCTTAGCTAGTGATGTTACTGTTGGTAGCGACAGGGCGTCATGCAACAGCAGATCTGCACCATCGGTGATCTTCACTGTTTCATTGTTTACATTGCTATCGCCAGAGACAACAACGCTTCGACCGCGGTAGTCAATGCGGTAGCCCACCGCGGGTTCGATCGGGGGATGCTCGCTCATGTAGGCAGTAATCTTAAGATCTCCATCTTCGAAGGCAGTGCCGGCTGCAATAGTTTTGTGCTGCAACACGCCTAAAGCACTTGGAAGCAGATCTTCTCCGTGGTGCCCTGATCGATAAACGCGATCCTGTCGGTACCCTGAATTCACGGCATCGACGATTTCATCAACTCCGGGCGGACCAAAAACAGTCATAGGTTTGGGGCGACCGGCAACCCAGGACCCCAAGTTCACTTCGTAGATTTCAGCGATATGATCTGAGTGAAAATGCGTCAGCAACAACCCTTGTAACCGATTCATGGGCAAGCCCAAGCGATTAATATTGTCGGTTGATCCCGAGCCAGAGTCGATCAAATAAAAATGGTCGGGTGTTATGACCGCAATACAGGCTTGAGCTTGCCCTGCACCCAGCGGCGAAGCGCTACCGCAAACATAGATGCTGAGACTTTCTGATACCTCCAGCACTCGTGCACCACGCTGGGCGACGGTGGCAGTGCCCTGTTCTAATATTATGTTCTGTACGGCGGTTAGGTTTAGGAGCCCTCGGGCTGTGATAAAAAGCAGCAGCAAGACACTGAGCACGATCCCTAATTTCTTCATAATCCTGACCCTCCGAATGATTCAATATTCTTATGTCGTGTTGTTGCAATCGCCCCGTTGGTCGATATTTCTAAACTTACAGGATTTCAATTATATTTACATTACTCATGCCAAAAGATAAGGCGCTCTGCGGGCTCTGTTGCCAAAACTATCGCAGTGTTAGCCAGATGCACGGCAGCTTAACTCAGGGCCCGACCGGCATCAGGTTCTCCACGCTAATGACGTGATTCGTGCCTTTGATCTCTATAATCGACAGGCCTGAATTACGGCTACCTCCATGCCGCGCATTGGCCACCATACTGCCTTTATCCAATAGGTTGTTACCTTCAACGATAACTGCTTTTCGCGCCTTACAGTTGGTGTAGGAATCGAAAGTAACGGTACGTTGCGATGTTGCAATAAATTGGAGATTTGTTACGCAGGTCGCGTAGCGAAGTGAAGTGCTGAAGAAGGACAGGCACAATAAAATTCAAGGCGCAGAAAACATTACCGACGGTCGGAATTAATCAACAGGGAGCACAATGCCAACATCCCTGTAAATTAGATGCCATTAGTTGTCACTAACGAAACTCCAATTCTTTATCTTTGAGCCCTCCGAGGCGT
>CALKNZ010000069.1 GCA_938091995.1 uncultured Luminiphilus sp.
CGCCACCGCCGGGTAACAGGCCCAGAGTGACTTCGGGAAAACCTAGCTGCACAGATTTATCATCCCATGCCACACGATAATTACAGGCAAGCGCCAGCTCCAGACCGCCGCCCAATGCCGCACCATTTATTGCGGCGGCAATGGGAACTGGAAGCTTCTCAATTCGACGCATAACGGCCTTAGTCGCCTCAACGCCATGGAAAAACTCTTCGGCCGAGTCTTCGGTCACCTGGCAGAGCATGTTGAGATCGCCACCGGCAAAGAAGGTCTTTTTAGCGGAGGTCAGTACCACACCCGTCAGCCCCGTTTCTGCCTCGAGCTTGTCAGCTGTTTCGCTAAGCAGGGGAAGAAACGCGTCGCTCATGGAATTGACGGGGCCATCCATATCCATAGTAATAGTGACGATACCGGCGGCATCTTTTTCGTAATTAAATCCAGTCATGATAGTGATGTCCTTATCTTTGGCTTAAACGCGCTCGATGATGGTTGAAATGCCCATGCCGCCACCGACACACAACGACAACATGGCGCGCTTGGCATCTCGGCGCTCGAGCTCATCGAGCATGGTGCTTACAAGGCAGCCCCCTGTGGCGCCCAACGGGTGCCCCATAGCAATGGAGCCGCCATTCACGTTCGTCACCTCAGGGTCTAAATCCAGATCTTGCATGTACCGCAGTACCACAGAGGCGAAAGCTTCGTTAATTTCCCAAAGATCGATGTCTGCTTTTGTCATTCCCGCCTTTTTCAGGCATTTCATTGCGGCTGGGCCAGGTCCGGTCAACATAATGATGGGGTCGGTGGCGAGCACTGCTGTCGCAACAATTCGTCCCCGGGGCTTGAGCCCCAGATCTTTCGCCGCACGCTCACTACCGATCAGTACGGCTGAGGAGCCATCGACAATACCTGACGAGTTACCTGGGGTATGAACGTGGTTAATTCGATCCAGCTCTGAGTACTTATTCATAATAATGTCGTCAAAACCTAAGCCTCCGTGCATTTCGAAGGAGGCTTTGAGTTTGGCCAGACCTTCCATGGTTGTCTGGGGCTTGATGAAATCGTCGCGCTCTAAAATAGTAATGCCGCATTCGTCTTTCACGGGAATCACAGACCCATCGAACCAGCCACTGTCCCGGGCGTGGGTTGCACGCTGCTGGGACTGTAGGGCATAAGCATCCACGTCCTCACGGGACCACCCTGCCAGGGTCGCAATCGTGTCGGCACCAATACCTTGAGGCACAAAACCGGTCTTCATAGAAAAACCCGGATCTGAGCCCATAGCGCCGCCGTTGGAGCCCATAGGCACCCGAGACATACACTCAATGCCGCCAGCAACCACTAGGTCTTCCCAGCCCGAGGCGACTTTTTGCGCCGCAATATTTACCGCTTCCAAACCTGACGCACAAAAACGATCCAGCTGTACACCTGCTACCGATTCATCCCAGTCCGCGTTTTGCACAATCATTTTGGCAATATCGGAGCCCTGCTCACCGATAGGCGTCACACAACCCATGACCACATCATCAACATAAGCGGTATCGAGGTCTTGTCGAGCCTGCAGCGCACGCAATAAACCACCACCGAGATCAACTGGCTTTACCTCGTGCAACGTACCGTCTTTCTTACCCTTACTACGTGGGGTGCGAACAGCGTCGTAAATGTATGCAGTCGTCGTCATAATTTCTCCATAGAACGATGGGCATTAGATTGGCTGTGCGGAAGGGACGGATTATCAACCGCTTCCCGCAAATAATTCCGGGGGGTAGAAAAACATACCCCAAGTTCAAATTCAAGTTAATTGCCCCAAGCGCAATATCGCCGAAGAGGCGCTTTACGGCGGGTAAAAACCCATCGGAAAGCGCTCATTATCAGACTGCAAACCCCATGCTAGGCTTAGGACTTTGCCGAGAGCTCAAAAAAATGATCAAAAAGCTCACATTCACCCTGTCGTTACTGCTGATATGGGTTCAGCCCGTAATCGCAGAGCGAGTTTGCTTACCCGACGGCGTTGAATTACCGGCCTCCTGGTACCTAAATTTTGAACCCCATCGTGTCATTGGCAATCTTTATGCCGTAGGCGGTGCCGACTTATCGGTTTACTTACTCACGACTAAAGACGGCCATATTCTTATCAATACAGGGATGGAAAACTCATCGACCTTTATTAGAAGGAACATTGAGACGCTGGGTTTTAATATTAGCGACGTCAAGATTTTGCTGGTTCAACAGGCCCATTTTGACCATACATTAGCCCTCGCAGAGCTGAAAAAATTAACCGGAGCTGAATTATGGGCTACGGCGGCTGATGCACCCATTTTAGAAGACGGCGGTAAAAGCGATCCGCACTTCGGTGAATGCAGTGACTTTCGCTTTCCGCCTGTTGAAGTAGACAGGATCATTACCGATCAAGAAGTTATTCGGCTGGGCAATCTGCGACTGAAAACACACTTGCATCCAGGTCATACCCAAGGCAGCTCTAGCTACACGTTTACGCACCGTGAAAACAATATTTCCTACAACGTGATCGTTGCCAACATGGGATCAATTAACCAGGGCAAAAAACTTTTGTATGCCCCCACCTACGCCGCGGTAGCAGAGGACTTCGACCGAACCTACAGGGCCCAGCTCGCGTTACCCATTGATATCTGGGTAGCCGCCCATGCCAGCCAGTATGGGCGCGACAAAAAATATGAGCCTGGCCAAGTCTATAAGCCAAGTACCTTTGTCGACCCCCAAGGCTACACCGATGCTGTACTGGCGTTGCAAGCGACGTTTGTCCGGCAGCTATTGGAAGAGGCACGAGCCCCACACGCCAGGCCCTGATAGGGGCTCTGAGCAACGCTTTAAGTACAACCCCTTAACAGTAAAACCCAAAAATCAGCGACTCTTAAAAACTAAGACCAAACGCAAAAAACCAGGCAACACCAGCAGCAAACAGCCTCTGTAGAGATTGTCAGCTAAATTTTCTTGCGTTTAATACAAGCCCCTAGCACTATTTATGACGAGGTCAGAACCGCTGCGTCCCCTATAGTCGGCGGAAGATGATTTTCACCGATAGAACCCAACCCATCAGAGGTAAAAAATATGCGCTATCTATCCACTCTACTCGCTGCACTTTTCACCAGCACTTTAGCCTTCGCACAAGAAGCTGAAATGCGTTCAGAATTTGTTTACTGCTCGCTCAACCCTGAAAAAACCATGGCCGACGTGATCGCGCAAAGTCAACGTTACGGCGAATTCTCTAAAGCCAAAGGCACTAAATACGCACAGGCCGTTATGACCCCCATGCACAGTGGCGATACCAACGGCTACGATTACATTCTTTGGGGCACCTGGCCCGATGGCGAAGCCATGTACAACGAGTGGGGTTCTTATGCCAATGAGTATGCCGATTGGCTAGCAGAAAGCTCAGATGAAGCTCCAGCTGGGCCGGCATCTAAGTGCACACGATCTGTCGCTACAATTGATAGCCTCGTCAGCCGAGTGTCGATTCCAGCTGAAGAGCGTGATGACAAGCGCCCCGTACAGTTCACGCGCTGCTCCCTCAAAGACGGCGTGTCGATTGATCAGGTCTATGCGCAAGCATCCGCGAATAAAGAGATCATGGAAGAAGGCGGTTTTAAGGGCTGGGCCATTAGCTATCTTTTCCCCTACATGGGCTTTGATGGTAAGCAAGACTTCGACTTCATGCAGGTCAACTATTGGTACTCCTTCGATTCAAGAGCTCATATGGCCGTCAACTGGCTCGACTTTGCTGAGAAAAACCCTTCAATTGAGGGTGATATGAGTCTTTTAGTGAGTTGTGAAGGTTCGAACTCTTTTGTTTATGAGTCGACGTTTAACAACCTTTAAACAAAACGCGGGATGCTCAACGTCAGTGAGCATCCCGCAAATTTTCTGCCCCCTTCTCCACTAGCCTAGGGGTATCACGGTGTCGCTGAGATCCCGCGTAATGACCTCTCGAATCTGAGACTGCAGCTCCTGATAAAAATGGCGCGAAGGAGCATGGCGTCGATAGAGAAAAGCATGCTCACGAAATAACTTTCCACCCTGCAATGGCTGCACGCGTAATTCCTCCGGTCGGTGAATTTCACTGCGCACATACAGCGCGGGCAAGAAGGCAAGGCCCATGCCCATCACCACCATTTGTCTCAGGGTGTCGAGGCTAGTGCCTTCGTAATCACTGTTTAAACGGGCACCGGTTCGCTCACAGATTCGCTCGACTTCGCGCCGGAGTGTATGACGCTCATCGACCGCAAGAATTTCCAGGCCACTGAGGTCACTCTCTGCCACGTTAGTATGGGGGGCCACCTCCATATCAACGGGGCTCGCCAAGAAAAGCGGCTCGCGAAATAGTGGTTCGCGAACGATGGAATCGGGAACCGAAGCGATGGGGCCGATGACAATATCAAACTGGCCTTCCTCTAAGCCCTTGAGCAACATATCCGGAACTTCTTCGCGAACGTGAAGACGAAGCCGTTGAAATCGCTGATGCAATGTCGGTAATAAGCTCGGCAACAGGTAAGGCCCCAATGTTTGCGGCACCCCAAGACGATAGGTGGAGTGACTGTGGCTACTGATGAGGTGCGCGCTTTCAACAATATTGCGCCACTGCGATAACAGTGCGAGTGCCTCCGGCAATAGCTCCCGACCCGCAGGCGTGAGTAATGTCGCATTGCGGGTGCGCTCAAAAAGGACTACGCCCAAGATTTCTTCGAGTGCGCGAAGCTGCACTGTTAGCGTGGGCTGAGTGACTCCTAGTCGCTGTGCGGCTTTACGCAATGAGCCGGCATCGGCCACTGCGGAAAAGTATTCCAACTGCCTCAAAGATGCCATTTATTCGTTACTCCGTTCTCTCCGATAAGAGGCACTGACCATACAGCCGGGTCTAACACCCAGCTCTTACACACCCACTACCATTGGAACAAAACCACACTGGCCGCCAGAGAACAGGTTTTACAGAAAACTGATTGCAGGGGCACTTTGGCTCAAGCACCTGTATCTCACTGGCACCCAGCATAAAACAAACATATAGAAAAAAACTATCGCTAAATACTAAAACCTTTGATATACCATTGCACGTACATTACCCGCCTTTACTCAAACATGGAACTCATACATGCGCGCTGCGTACACTTTTGACCTCAAGCATCTCCGTGGAGATATTTACGGTGGCCTCACTGCAGGTGTCGTCGCCATCCCACTAGCCCTAGCCTTTGGTGTGGCATCAGGGCTTGGCCCCATGGCAGGTATGTATGGGGCCATTATTGTCGGATTCTTTGCAGCTTGGCTGGGCGGCACCCCCACTAACGTATCAGGCCCAACGGGTCCTATGGTCGTGGTGCTCGCGGGCTTATTTGCCAGCCTTTCAGGAGACGTTGGACTCATTCTAACCGCAGTGGTCCTGGCGGGGGTTTTTCAGATCATCTTTGGCTTCATCAAACTGGGCGATTTTATTGCGCTCGTACCCTACCCCGTAGTGTCTGGTTTTATGAGCGGTATCGGTGTCATCATTATCATTTTGCAGCTGGACGCCACCGTCGGTCACATGGCGCCCGCGGGCACTATATCTGCGCTGAAATACCTCCCCACAGCGCTGAACGATATCAATATGACAGCTTTGATCGTAGCCGCCATAACACTCGTTGTCGTCTATGCTTGGCCTACTGCCTGGGGTAAATACTTACCCTCCGCTCTGGCCGCTCTTTCGGCTGGCACCCTGGCCTCCCTATTTTTAGGTGAGCTACCCGTGCTGGGCGAGATTCCCAGTGGACTGCCCAGTTTCCATATGCCTATTTTTGATCAAGATGCCATGATGCTGGTCATTGAAGCCGCCTTCATTCTCGCCGTTTTAGGTGCCATTGACAGCCTGCTGACCTCCTTGGTTGCTGACAACATGACAAGAACCCGCCATGACTCTAATCAAGAGCTGATCGGCCAAGGCATTGGCAACACTATCGCCGGCTTGTTTGGTGGCATCGCAGGTGCTGGTGCGACAATGCGAACGGTGGTGAACATCCGCTCCGGCGGTCACACCAAGATATCCGGCATGATCCACTCCGTGGTGCTCGCCGCGGTGGTCTTGGGCTTAGGACCTATTGCAGCCTATATTCCCCACGCCGCACTCGCAGGCGTGCTCATTAAAGTAGGGCTCGACATCATAGATTTCAGCTACTTGCGCAATGCCCATCGGGGTCCGCGTTGGGACTTAGCCCTCATGGCTCTAGTGCTGGGCTTAACTGTACTGGTCGATCTAATTACTGCCGTAGGAGCAGGGGTTGTATTGGCAGCACTGGCATACGTTAGACAGGTAGCTAAATCGCAACTTGAGGACCTAATGTCTCGACCCCTGACGCCGACTAGCCAAGAGGAAAAAGACTTAATCGAAGCGCTAATCGATAGGGTGACTGTTTTTGAATTTAGCGGCCCACTCAGTTTCGGAGCGGCTGCTGATGTTGGACATCATGTGCGAGAGCGGTACCGTGACGGTATGCACGCTATCGTTCTAGATTTTGGCAGAGTGCCATTTATTGATGTGTCTGCGATACGTGCGGTTGAGACCATTGCCTGTGACGCCGAGCGTGCGGGGAAGAAAGTCTATATCACGGGAATGAGTGACGAGATCGCAGCGACTATGGCTGGACTCGGTGCAGACTGCTGTCTCGATCTTAATTCGGCACGTTACACCGATCGGTTGGAATTACTGCGCACCTTACGAGACGAATATGCTGGCAAGCTCAACAGCTAGTAGTGCAAGAAAAAAGCCATCACAACCGAAATAGACGTATCGTCGAAATAACCACAGAGGGGTTGCAACACAACCCCAAAACCGAAACCAGGAGAGTAAAGAAATGACCAAGGAAGACATCGTGCAGCTATTTGCCAATTGGAACGCGGCGCTTCAAACCGGCGATCCGGATCAAGTGACGGCACTGTACGCAAAAGATGCCATTCTGCTACCTACTGTTTCCAATCAGGTACGGCATAACCACCCTGAAATCAGAGATTACTTTGTCAATTTTTTAAGCAAGCAACCCCAAGGCGTCATAGACGAAGCCAACACACGACACTTGGCATCGGATCTGGTGAGTAATGCCGGGGTCTATACTTTTACCTTTGGTGATGGCAACACCGTCACGGCGAGGTTTAGTTATCTTTATCAGCTAATCGAAGGTGACTGGAAAATACTGGAGCACCATAGTTCAGCTATGCCCGAGGGCTGAATAATCTAGGCAACTCTAAAGCCATAAAAAAACCCCGCGCTAACGCGGGGTTTTTTATGAAATCCAATCAGGGTCTACTCGGGACCATGCAACTCATCAATAAGGTCTTTAGCCGCGTTTCGAATAACCGCGGTATCGGCTCCCAGCAAGGTAATATGCCCCACCTTGCGACCTTTTCTCAGGCCCTTGCCGTATGTCTGTATAAGACTACGCACACCGCCCTGAGGTAATAGTGCGGGGAATTTATCATCGAGTAGATTGACCATCGCCGCGGCACCCGAAAATTCCGGCTTTCGAACCGAGCCCCCCAAGGTACAAACAACATGCTGAGTAAACTGATCGGCACCCACCGCACCCATGGTCCAATGGCCCGTATTATGAACTCGGGGGGCTATCTCATTAACAATAAGCCGACCCTCGGTCACAAAAAACTCGATAGCTAAGACACCCACGTAATCCATTTCAGCCACCAAAGCATGCGCATGCTGAATCGCTTCCTCGGTCATGGAGTCGCTGACCATCGCTGGCACTAAACTACCAATTAGAATGCCGTCGCGCATGACGTTTTCAGTCATTGGATAGGTAACAATCGATCCCAGACTATCTCTTGCGACAACAATCGCCAACTCACGTTCGATGGCAATCTCGGCTTCAGCAATAATCGGAAAACCGTCCTGGGGAATTTCTTCGGCATTTTCCACAGAGGATACTCGCCACTGCCCTCCCCCATCATAGCCGCCCAGAGTACGCTTACAGCGCAGAACACTTTGTGAAGCGGCAGTCATACCCGCGAGCAACGCCTGAGTGTTGGCCGCACAGAACCATGGAGACGTTGGAATTCCCAGAGAATCAAGCATCGCTTTTTGAGTGTCGCGTTCGCGCAGCACAACCAAAGCGTCATAGCCTGGAGCCAAACCCACGGTATCGCGAACGCGCTGTAAAATGACATCGTCAATGCTTTCTCGCTCGACGGTCACCACGTCGCAAGCGCTTAAAAAACTTTCCAGATCTGACGCCTCAAAGATAGGGCCAAGTCCCTGGACAACGGGTATTTCATCGAGACACAAGAAAGTGACAGACATCCCCTGCCGATTAGCCGCCTCTCCCAGCATCTGACTAAGCTGACCACAACCAATAATACCCAGACGCTTCTTCAATCTAACGGATCCATTGGAACAGATTCAGTTTGGGCTTCTCTGAAACGATCGAGCGCTGCAGCGATTCTCGAGTCATTGTTCGCCAGCATAGCCGCAGCAAAGAGGGCCGCGTTAGCTGCACCGGGTTGCCCAATCGCAAAAGTTGCCACCGGTACACCTTTAGGCATTTGGGCAATGGAGAGCATGGCATCGGCGCCATTAAGAACGGTTGCAGCGACTGGCACGCCTAAGACGGGTACCGGCGTCATTGCGGCACACATACCCGGCAAATGCGCAGCACCCCCCGCCCCGGCGATAATCGCTTTAAGGCCACGATCTCGGGCTTCTCGAGCGTACTGATAGAGGCGATCGGGAGTTCTGTGCGCTGAAACGACCTTGGCTTCATAAGGAATACCAAGGGCGTCGAGCGTATTAGCCGCCGCTTCCATCACACTCCAATCAGAGCGTGAGCCCATGATGATACTCACCAAAACATCCATGACGCTTACCCTCGCCCACTCTCCCGACCCTTCGGAACAGCTCTGCAATGAAAAGCGGCGCAGTATACCCCAAGACTTAGGGCGCTTCACCCCAGTAAATTTGTCGTCCCTTGAAATTTTTACGCCAAAATTTCACCAAGCCTAAAGTCAGTAATCACGATAAGACCCGGGAAGCTGGAAATTAAGAAATCCTGGCAATGATGGCAGTCATACCAAGGACCAATGCTGTGCTGGAGTCTTACTGATGATATGGCGATACTATGGCCACCAAATCAGCAACCAGATCACGATCGAGAGATCTAACGCTCTGCGCGCACATCTTTTAGAAAACTAGGAGCCTGACCTTGAGCGCACTTGCAGGACTGAAAATTCTCGATCTGACCAGCATGGTGTCGGGTCCAGTTGCCGCCATGATGCTTGCCGACCAGGGAGCTCGGGTTATTAAGGTCGAACCCACGACCGGAGAGCAGATGCGACACATTGGTTCCAAGCACAATGATGTGACCGCGGCTTTCTTCTCCTGTAACCGCGGTAAAGAGTCGATTGCCCTCGACTTAAAGTCCGATGCGGGCAAGGATATTTTACTAAAACTTGCCGAGGATGCTGATGTGTTTATACAGAACTTTCGGCCGGGCGCTATTGAGCGAATGGGTTTTAGCGAAGAGGTGCTCCGTAGCGTCAATGACCGACTCATTTACGTATCCATCAGCGGTTTTGGCGATCAGGGGCCCTATGCCGATAAACGCGTTTATGACCCCATCATTCAAGCTTTATCTGGCGCAACGGATATCCAAGCCGATCGTGTATCGGGCAAGCCCAATATGTTTCGTATCATTTTGGCCGATAAAGTCACCGCACTGACAGCAGCGCAGGCCATTAGCTCGGCCCTATACGCACGCGAGCAAAGCGGACGTGGGCAGCACATTCGACTCTCCATGCTCGACGCTATGCTGTCTTTTTTCTGGCCGGAGGGCATGGGAGGCCTTACCTACGCCGAGCGAGAGTTTGATCCGAAACAGGCCGGCGGCGCAATGGACCTGATCTACGAAACCCAAGATCGCCACATCACGGCGGGGGTTATCTCTGATAAAGAGTGGCTGGGTATGTGCCGAGCATTGGGTCGTGAAGATTGGATTGATGATGAGCGATTTATCAGTGCATCGGCACGATTTAAAAATGTCGGCGAGCGTAAGGCGCTTACCGCCGCTGAAATTTGCAAATGGGCAAGCGCCGACATTTTACAAAGATTTGAAGATGAAGGGGTTCCCTGCGCCCCTCTACTGGATCGAACAGAGTTGCTCGAGCATGAACAAATTAATGCCAACGGATCTATTAGCCGTACCGAATACGAAGGTTTTGGTGAAGTTAGACAGGCTCGTCCCGCTGCGCAGTTCAGCGACACACCGAGTAACATCGGAGGTCCAGGCCCTAAACTCGGCGAACACGGGGTTAACCTGTTAACCGAGCTTGGCTTTAGTGCAGATGAAGTCGAGGCCCTATTAGTCAACAAGACAGTCACGGTGGGGTAAACCAAAAAAACACCGAGGAGGCTATCGTGAAAAAGGTTTGTTTAATCATTGGTGCAGGTGCAGGTATCGGCGGAAGTGTTGGCAACCGATTCGCCAAGGAGGGTTATCACGCAGCGTTGTGCCGACGAAGCGACGGCAATGGACTGCAGGCGCTAGTCAACCGAATTGAAGAGGAAGGCGGATCGGCCTCTGGACATTTACTCAACGCGGTGGAAGACAATGCTCTAGAAACTCTAGTGACAGCGGTTGAAAAAATAGGACCCATCGACACAGTGCTGTTTAACCTGGGCGCGCAGATCGGCAATCGCTCCCTAGAGACAACAACGCTGAAAAACTTTGAACTGGGCTGGAAAATGGCGTGCTTGGGTTTATTCAGACTGGCTAAAGCGGTCATTCCGCTAATGGAGTCTCGGGGCGGGGGCAACCTGTTGGTGACATCGGCGACAGCCGCCGTGCGTGGGAACGCCGGACAGCATTCTCACGCCGCCGCCATGGGGGGACGACGAATGCTCTGTCAAACCTTAAATGCTGAATATGCCTCACGGGGAATCCATGTGGCTCATATTATTGTAGATGGCGCGGTAGATGCCCCAGACACCTTGGGAAAGATGCTGGGAGAAACGCAATTCAACGCCTTAAGGCAGGCCCGAGGCGGCGATAAAGATGGGCTACTCTTACCAACAAAAATGGCAGAAACCTATTTTCATCTCGCACAGCAACACCGATCAGCATGGACTCATGAGCTAGATCTGCGCTCCTACACCGATCTCGCCTGGTGGAATCATGAGGTCCACTGACATCTGATATCCTTATTGATGAACCGTTAAATTGATGAATCGCTAGACAATCCGCAGACACGCGGCCAGCAACAACGAGGAGACCAAATGCCGTTAACCGTGACTCCCAGTCAAGCATCCTGTGGTGCCTCTATTACTGGCGTAAACTTGACGCAGGTATTGTCTGATGACTTGATCGCGGAAATCCGTAGGCATTGGCTGGAGCACAAAGTCGTAGCCTTCCCCGATCAACCCCTCACCCCCGAGCACCTTGAACGTGTCGCTCAGTGCTTTGGTGATATTGGTGAAGATCCTTTTTTTGGGCACATTGACGGCTACCCCAATATTTGTGCCATTCAACGCAAAGCTGATGAAACAACCTCAATTTTTGCTGAGACCTTTCACAGCGATTGGAGTTTCATGGCTATCCCCCCGGCAGGGACGATGCTGTTTGGCATTACCATTCCCCCTAAAGGCGGTGACACGCTGTTCGCAGACCAGGTGAAAGCTTACGAGCAGATGCCCGATGCATTTCGGTCGCGTATCGAGCACCTTACGGCCATTCACTCCGCCGCTTTGGGCTATGCTCCCGATGGCGCCTATGGCGACCAAGATCAAACCAGTGGTCGCAGCATGATCATCAAGCCCAGTGAGAAAGCTCGAGAAACCTGCACCCATCCTCTGATAAGAACGCACCGCGAAACCGGTAAAAAAGCCCTGTTTTCATCTGCCGCCTATATTCAAAGCTTTGCCGATATGGATCTTGAGTCGGCACAAGGCTTGCTGATGGAGCTTTACCAATATCAAACTCAAGAACAATTTATTTATCGTCATCAGTGGCAGCCCAACATGCTGGTTATGTGGGATAACCGGTCGCTACTGCACGCCGCCACAGGGGGCTATGACGGTCACGACCGGTTACTTCACCGAATAACTATCGCTGACACCGCTTGGTGAAAGTCCTGTCAACCCAAGCAACCTGAGTGTCACCGAAATAGGCAACGTTATCGTTTAATCGTGCGCTTGTCGGTAGCCTTGCGTATACCTGCCCGTTAAAAAAAAGCGAAACATTCATGCCAATTGAAATACTGCAAGTTCTAGTCTTCATCGCAATTACCGCGCTAATTGCAGGCCTAACCTGGCGTCGCTGCAGGCAAGACACCGCACACCTAAACCCAGCAACATCAACGCGTGAGGATGTCTTTCTTGCGGGTCGCGGTCTTAGCTGGGTCGTTGTGGCTGGGTCCATCACTTTGACCAATCTCAGCACCGATCAACTGGTCGGTATGAACGGCAACCAGATGGCGCTGCTTGCATGGTGGGAACTCTCGGCGGTCGTCGGCCTCATCATTCTAGGAAAAGTTATTCTCCCCGTTTATTACCGCTATCAATGCACGACGACAACCGAGCTGTTAGAAAAGCGCTACAACGACTATCGGATTCGAGCGCTGATTGGGCTGTTATTTCTGCTCGGAAATTTATTTATTTTCATTCCCGCCATGCTTTACAGCGGCGCGCTTTTTATGCAAACCCTATTCAATGTTGAGCTTCCCATTATTGTCATTGCCACGGCTTTCGCCGTTGTTGGTGCTGCCTATGCCGTGCTCGGTGGCCTGAGGGCAGTCGCCATTTCAGATGCGTACAGCGGTGTTCTGTTGTTGTCCCTAGGCATGGTCGTCGTCGTTCTCGCTCTGGCAGCCATTGATTTTGATTTTTCAGGCATCCCTGCGGATCGATTAACGCTCATTGGCAGCAATGCCTCACCCATTCCGTGGCATACCCTGCTCACCGGCATGTTGTTCATACAGATCTTTTACTGGGGCACCAACCAAACCATCACTCAGCGCGCTATGGCTTCCCCAACGGTTGAAGAGGGTCAAAAGGGCGTTATCGCTGCAGCAGCCATTCGGTTGTTGATTATTCCGCCCATGGTTGTCATTCCCGGCATTGTTTCGTTCAAACTTTATGGCGATATCGGAGATGCGGCTTTCGGTAGGGTTGTGGGTGATGTACTGCCGCTGTGGCTGTCGGGTGCCTTTGCCGCAGCTATCGCTGCCGCTGTGCTGACCAGCGTTAACAGTGTTTTGAACTCCTCCACAGCTCTCTACGTTTGCGATATCCATGAACGATTCATCGCACCTGCACCCAATTTGCGCCGCTTGAATTTGATCATCACTGTGAGCTTTGTACTCATCGGTCTGGCCATGGTGCCTATCTATGCACAAGCTGACAGCATCATAAACTTAGTTCAGGAGCTTTATGGTTTGCTGAGCATGCCCATACTTTCTGCCTTTATCGTGGGCTTATTATTTCGAGGGGTGTCTGCAGGAGCTGCAATTGTTGCCGTAATACTTGGCGTATTGCTCTACGGGTTCTTCTCCTTTGTTTGGGCGCCCTTCCATTACATTCACATGATGTTTTTCACCGTGATTTTCTGCGTGTTTGCCGCACTGCTCGTCAGTCGCTTCGTGTTTGGCACAACACCGCATTGGGCCCCTGCGATTCTGCTGGGTCAGTCAAACACTGGAACAGCTTCCGAGGCTTAATTGTTAGTGGGGGGTAACACCAACGCAAATAGCCCCTTCACGGGAATCCCTAACCAATGGGAGGGCTGAAATACTTAAATCTGGGCCAAATGGTAAATAATTATGCTCTCGGGTTTTCGGATGGGGAGCGTAATACCCAACTGCATCAGCACGTCCCCCCGCCACGGGCGATGTTGTAGCGATGCGGCATGTTCACCAAGCTCAGCGCTTTCAATTGGCGGCCAGACACATCGAATTTGATATTGCGCGCGCTCATTCAACCCTTCAAAACGATAACGCATTGGGAAGGGCCGCAGCGCACTCATAAGCTGAGCATGTCCAAACAGCGCCTCGTCTTGGGTAAGCGAAATCACCCCCCAAGCCATTTCCTCTTTGGGTCGATCGAGTCGTTGTAGACGCCCCCCATGTAACAGCTGCCGATGATCTTTGTGCAGCGAAATCAAAGCCATCAAGGTATCCCTATCTCGGTCATTCAAGGTTGTGATATCCATCTCAACCCCCAAGTGCCCCCAAAAAGCCACACCGCCACGAAATACCAGATCGTGCTGCCGCCCGGTTAAATGACAGACCTTAGACCCAATATGGCAACCCATTAGCTCTGGCGGGTAAAGCAACGAGAAACCTCTTTGCACACTCAGTCTATCGAGTGCATCGTTGCTATCTGACGGCCAAAATCGACTGACATGATTTAAAATTCCCCAGTCAACGCGCCCGCCTCCGGAAGCGCAACTCTCTATTTCCACCTCCGGAAACGCGTTCCTAACGCGTTCGAGTAGCCGATACAATGCTCGTGTCTGGTGAGCACCCGCTGGGGAACCTTGGACGTTCCCCCCTTGATGAATATCGCGATTCATATCCCATTTCAGATAACGAATAGCCTGTCCGTTGAGTAACGTTGCGAGCGCGTTAAATAGATAAGCCTCAACCTCGGGGCGAGTGAGATCCAACACCAATTGGTGTCGCGCTAAAATTCTTGGTGACGGATCATGATTGAGAACCCAATCTGGATGACGCCGATAAAGGTCGCTATTCGGGCTTATCATTTCTGGTTCGATCCACAAACCAAACTCCATACCATGGCGGCTGCAAGCCTCAATCAACGGTGTCAGGCCCCGGGGTAACTTGGTGGAATCTGCCCACCAATCACCGAGGGAGGTGCGATCATTGTCTCGGCCACTAAACCAGCCATCATCCAGCACAAAACGTTCCATACCCAACTTGGCGGCTTGTTCAATAAGGTTCAACAGCTTCGACTCGTTCATGTCGAAATACAGAGCTTCCCAGGTATTGATTTGCACCGGCCTGGGCTTGTCTCTGAGTGCCGCGACACTGGCAAAATCTGATCGAATCAATGCATGACACTGTGTTGAGAGACCACTCAATCCCTCACTTGTAAACACGCACCACATCAAAGGCGAGCGGTAAGAGGAACCTGGAGATAAGACAATTTCGTCAGGTGCAAGCAGCTCGCCCAACTGCAGATAACGGCGACCGTCTACCAGCTGCTCGATGTGTAGACGATAATTACCGCTCCAGGCCAAGTGACAGGCCATGGCATGACCCTGCGCCTCTGAGGTATGTCTTTCGTGGGCAATGATACTGGCAGCGCCACGATGGGAACTTCGGCCGGTGCGATTTTCTCGCCCGTAGGCGATCTCATGAAGCGGCAGGGTTTGAGACTGAAACTCTAAACCCCATCGTCCGCTAAAGCAGGTGCAATCTGTAAAATAATCGGGAATCGGCACTGTCAAATTACACTGGTCCAGACTCAACGGGTCTGTGCTGCTGTCATTTATCACCGTCACCGCGATTGACAGCGCCGCGCCCACGGCAGGTAGCGTTAACTCATAGTGCAAACTGACCTGAGTTATTGCACAGGTTGCTTTTAGCAAGAGCAGATCACACTGAGGCTGACTAACCGTTTCTAATTGCGAATGTAGCTGCCAACCGTGTCGCCCCCTGCGTACACTAATCCCGGGGTGCCCCAGAAACCCAGACGTGATGTCGGGCAGTAAGCTAATAGCAGGTTCATCAGGGAGTGACGCGGGCGCTTCATGCCGATCAAAAAGCACCAAATCAGCGGCTTCAAAATGTTTCAGGGGGGGGCCTAGGTAAACGATCGCCGGCAGGCGCTTGCGGCAATCTACCAATACACAGGTATCCCGGTTGACCAGTTGGTAAAACGGTTGGATCACTGAATTTTCCGTTCCCATCATGGGGGACCCTATTTTGAAATTTTATGACACGATTATGGTTGTAAAGCACAACTCGGAGCATACCGTGACCCTTAGCTTCGGATACACTCTATCTAGTGACAGTATGGCATTACCATGACAGTTCAAGCGCTATCAATTGCCGATACCGCCGGGAGAGATTTTGAGGGAAACAAGCAGCTATCGACGTAAAAATGCGTTAACCGGTGAATGGGTTCTAAGCAGTCCACAGCGGGGCAACCGACCTTGGTCAGGGGAAGCCACCGACACAAACGTTGAAAAAATGTCCACGTATGATCCCCACTGCCCGCTTTGTCCTGGCACCCATCGCTCCAACAACATACGCAATGATGATTACCTAGGGCCTTATGTTTTTAACAACGACTTCTCGGCCCTCACCGCCCCTGATTCGGATGAAAAACTGGCCACAAGCGCCCTCGAATCGGTGAACTCCACACCCAGTTTCATATCAGAAGAAGCGGCTGAAGGTGAGTGCCGCGTGATTTGCTTTGATCATCGGCACGATCGAACCCTGGCAGACTTTGGCGTCAGTGAACTAAAAAACCTTCTCGGAATCATCCAAGGAACCTATTGCGAACTGTCCGCAAGGTACCGATGCGTTACCTTATTTGAGAACAAAGGCGCGCTGATGGGCTGCTCACAACCGCATCCACACGGACAAATCTGGGCACATGACCACCTATCTTCAAAAGTCGCCCAGGAAGACCAGCAGCAATCATTATATTTGCAAAAAAATCGCTCAGCTTTATTAGCGGATTATCAGAAATGGGAGTCTGAAAATGATAAGCGGGTCGTCTTTGAAAACAGCGACTGGCTGATTGTTGTTCCTTACTGGGCCGCCTGGCCTTTTGAAACGCTGCTAATCACCAAAGGAACACAAGCCGATTTTGGTGAACTGGCACCCGAAAATCTTACCACTCTGGCCCAAGCTCTAGCTGTTCTAAACCGCACCTACGATGCCCTATTTAACTGCTCTTTCCCGTATTCCATGGGTTGGCATAATGCGCCCTCAGGACAAGAGAATTCACACTGGCGACTGCATGCGCATTTTTTCCCGCCGCTGCTGAGGTCAGCCACTATTAAAAAACACATGGTGGGTTATGAAATGCTGGGAGAACCCCAGAGAGATCTCACCGTCGAGTCAGCCGCTAAAAAACTGCGTAAATTGGCAGACCCTATTAAAAAGCAACTTGCAAACCCTTTATGAGCGCGACGTTATTTAGGCAACACTTTGGTGACTCACCTGAGGGCATTGCCTCCGCCCCGGGTCGCGTCAATTTAATTGGAGAATTTACCGACTACAACGACGGTTGGGTATTACCCTGCGCTCTTGAGTTTCGTTGCCATGTTGCGTGGCGGCGCAGAGAAGACTCCAGAATCACAACGATCTCTCGCGAATATCCTGATGAGATTGACGAATTTTTAGCCGGTGATGAATATCGAGCCAGCCCGCGACCATGGGCCAATTACGTTCGTGCGGTTGTGGCTGCCCTGAGAAAAAAAGGTTACGAATGCCAAGGCATCGACCTGGCATTGTCTAGCGATGTTCCTCAAGGCCGAGGCCTGTCCTCCTCCGCCGCACTCGAAGTTTCACTGCTAGGGGCCCTCAACTGTGCTTTTGGCTGGAATCTTGACGGCACTGAAATTGCGAAGCTTGGGCAGCTCTCTGAAAATGCTTACATTGGCTGCCAGTGCGGCATTATGGATCAGTTGATCTCGGCACAGGCGCAACCAGGCGCCGCACTACTTCTGGATTGCCAGTCTTTGGACAGCACTTCAGTGCCAATTCCCAAACAGTGGTCGATCGTTCTTTTAGATTCCAACTTCCCACGCAAATTGGTAGACAGCGAATACAACGCTAGGCGAGTTGACTGTGAAGCCGCCTGTGCTGCCATGGCGGTACCCTCCTTACGAGCCGCAGATAAAAAACTACTGACTGCCCGTAAAGATGCGATGTCTACACAGCAGTATCAACGAGCGCGCCACGTCCTCGAAGAAAACCACCGCGTTGCTGCCACGGCATTAGCCCTGCAAAAACAAGATTTAATAGCGGTCGCTAAATGTTTAGACGAGGGACATCGCTCACTGGTCGATCGCTATGAGGTTACCGTCTCCGCTACGAACACCTTAGTCGCTATCGCAAAAGCAGCATTAGGCGATCGTGTAGCAGCACGCCAAACAGGTGGAGGATTTGGGGGAGCCGTAGTGTGCCTTTGCCATCAGGATGACGTACCCCAACTCCTTGATGCGGTGGCCCACGAATACACTAACAAGACTGGCCTTAAAGCCACTACTTTTGTTTGCCAGGCAGGCAGGGGGCTGGAGGTACAAAGATATGACTGAGCAGAGTTTTATGGGTGGATTTTCCCAGTTAGCGCTGGGAGTCTGTTATTACCCCGAGCACTGGCCTGAGGAGGATTGGGTAGAAGACGCCGCGCAAATGCGAGCCCTGGGACTACGTTGCGTTAGGATCGGCGAATTTGCTTGGTCAAGACTTGAACCACAGCGCGATCAGTTTGATTTTGGCTGGCTTGATCGCGCTATTGCAACACTCGCCGCAGAGGATTTGAAGGTTGTGCTGTGCACACCGACAGCCACCCCGCCCAAATGGCTCATCGATGAATGCCCAGAAATTCTTCCTGGTGATCCGGCTAGTGGCCATGTTCGGGGCTTTGGATCCCGTCGCCACTACGACTTTTCCAGTACCGTCTATCGTGAAGAGGCCGTAAGAATATGCTCGGTTTTGGCACAGCGTTACGGTAACGACGCCCGCATCATTGGCTGGCAAACCGACAATGAGCTGTGCTGTCACGATACCGCTCACAGCCGCTCCACCGCCGCAGGTCAAGCCTTTCAACTGTGGTGTGAGTCGCGCTACGGCAACATTGATGACCTAAATACCGCCTGGGGCAACGTTTTCTGGTCTATGGAATATTTGAGCTTTGACAGCATTGAGTTGCCCTTTGGGGCCGTAACTGAGACCAATCCAGCCCACCAAATGGCCTATCGACGTTTTGCCTCGGAACAAATTTTACGCTTCCACAATGCCTGTTGTAGCGCCCTTGAAGAGCACATCCAAAATCAGTGGATTACTCATAACTTTATTCCCATGAAGGACACACAGACCGACTGCTTTGCGCTCGCGGCACCCCTAGATTTTGTGAGCTATGACAGCTATCCCTTGGGGCGCAGTGAATTTTTACTGGGTCGAGATGAGCCCGAATTGGCTCGACGCTACATGCGCACAGGACACCCAGACTACACCGCCTTTTATCTTGATCAATGTCGAGGCTTAAAAAATCGCGGCTTCTGGATTATGGAACAGCAGCCGGGACCCGTGAATTGGGCACCGTCTAACCCCCGACCCGCTCCCGGTATGGTCGCGCTCTGGACCCTTGAAGCTATCGCTCATGGTGCCGATGTCGTGTCTTTTTTTCGCTGGCGCCAAGCTAAATTTGCACAAGAGCAAATGCATGCAGGACTGCTTCGACCAGACCGTTCACAAAGCGACGCCTGGCATGAAATAGAAGACGTTGTGCGCGTACTGAATATCCTAAAAGAAGAATCGCTACCCCAGCCTCAGGCTCAGGTTGCCTTGGTGACTGATGTCAGTGCCCAGTGGGTGTCTGACATTGAACAACAAGGTCAGGGGGTTGAGGCTCACCGAGTCACTTTCCAGTTTTACCGGGCATTGCGCCGACTCAATGTGGCCGTCGATATTGTGAGCCACTCAGCCGATTTGTCCCATTATGCCCTGGTAATAGTGGCCTCGATGCCTATTGTTTCGGAAACCTTGCTTGAGGCTTGCGAACAATCAGACGCCACCCTGCTTTTTGGCCCTCGTTGTGGCGCCAAAACACCCGAGTTTCAAATTCCTCCCAATAGAGCACCCGGGTTGTTAGAGCCGTGGCTCAATGTAAAGGTCAATTCTGTTGAAACTCTGCGTCCCGACGTGACCGAGCCTTTTGAATACCAGGACCAGGTATTTCAGAGTCGTCTATGGTGCGAGGATCTAACCGTCGCCGACGCCACGGTAGCAGCGTACTATCAGCAGAGCCGCCCCGCTTTGGTACGTAAAGGGCGCTGCCTCTATTTGGCCACACTCACAGATGATGCCTTCCTGCGCCAACTTCTGGGCGATTTATTGAAAGAACGGGAGGTGGTCATTTGCGAGTTACCCGAAGATGTGCGCACCATGACTCGTGGCTCGGTGACTTTTGCTTTTAATTATGGGGCAACGGCCTACACTTTAAATCGGCTTTCAGACTTGCCCTTAAACGCTGAATTTTTAGTCGGCGATGCCGTGCTAGCGCCTCGAGGGTTCAGTATTTGGCGCAGCGAATAAGAATCAGCACAAAGCTTTGCCAACGGCTAACTCCCTTTGGAGGAGGCTTTGGACATTTATCCATAAAAATTCTGGCGTTCAGCAGGCAAGCAGCTTCTGGCGTTGTTGCTCCCACAACCAGGCAGAATCGACAATAGCTTGCAGATCTCGTGTGGCACGCCAATCAAGAATTGTTCCGGCGCGACTCGCATCTGCAACTAATCTTGGCGGGTCTCCCGGTCTGCGAGGCCCTATTTCGTGTGGAATGGGCTGACCTATTGTTTGCTCACAGGCGCTCACAATTTCACGAACCGAGTAGCCCGCCTCGCTACCTAGATTGAGGGTGTGAAACCCTCCGTCGCGATGCAGCATTGTCATCGCTTTGAGATGAGCATCAGCGAGATCGAGCACATGAATGTAGTCCCGAACGCAGGTACCATCTGGCGTCTCATAGTCATCGCCAAAAATAGTCAGCGTCCGATCTTCACCCGCAGCCTTGCGCAAAATGTTTGGAATTAGATGGGTTTCCGGCTCATGCCACTCACCCCGGTGGGCGTGGGGTGCCGCTCCCGCCGCGTTAAAGTAGCGCAAGCAAACCGCGTGCATGGCGCCCTGCTGATATACGGCCGACAACAACCGCTCCATAGCCAACTTGGTATCGCCGTAAACATTGACGGGGCTTACCGGGTGATCCTCGGATATGACCGCGGTTTGGGGATTACCGTAGACCGCCGCGGTTGACGAAAATACACAGTGATGCCAGCCGTTTTCCAGAGCAACTTCCATCAGGTTAGCCGTCCCGGTGACATTGTTTTGATAATACAAAAGCGGCTTTTGTCCTGACTCACCGACGAGCGATTTGGCAGCAAAGTGAAAAACCCCATCAAAATGTCGTTGGGACAATGCGCCGCGCAGTGCGTTGAGATCTCGAATATCAACTTCGATCACCTCATGGCCTTCTGTGGCCCAGCGGTGACCGCTAGAAAAGTCATCGAGCACGGTGACCTGATGCTCAGCCTCGATCAGAGTGAGGACCAGATGCGAGCCTATGTAACCTGCGCCGCCCGTGACCAAATAATGCAAAAGCCGCCTCCAATTTTTCCGTTACCTGCTGCCGTGCCGTGCCGTGCCGTGCCGTGCCGTGCATTAGTATGGGCGATGGTTGTCTAATGTGTTGCACCAATAGTACCAAGATTGCGCAGAACGCCTCGTCCAAAAACAGGCAGAGCGCTATAACAGCTTCTGCAGCTCTTCGGCTGAAACATTTCACACAAGTGGGCTAATCCCCGCTAATATCTTCTGTATTGAGACCAATCAGGTCCCAGTCATAACTGACTTTTAGCGACCTTTAACCCACCCGATCAAATACAGCTAACCCACTGCGAATAAGGTTTAAAACTGTCACTCTCATGCTGATTTACACCCATTTAGATTGTATTGAACATCGGGTTCCCTCAGGCCATCCCGAACGTCCCGAGCGACTGGCACACCTGCTAAAACACTTAGAAAATGTCGGCGTTACCGATGACTTCCCCCTACAATCTGCGCCCAAGATTGACAGCGCTCAAGTCAATAACGCCCATGAAATTCACTACTTTGCATCACTCGCCACCCAAAAGCCCCTAGAGGGTATCGAAGCGTTGGATCCAGATACATGGATGAGTCCCGGTAGCCTCGATGCCGCTGCATATGCCGCAGGTGCTGTCTGGCAGGGCGTGAATGATGTAATAGCGGGCAGAGACTCACGGGTATTCTGTGCAGTCCGCCCACCGGGGCACCATGCTGAGTACAGCAGCCCCATGGGATTTTGCTTACTAAACAGCGTTGCTATTGCGGCTATAAACGCCCTGAAAATACCGGGCATCAACAAGGTTGCTATTCTTGATTTCGATGTCCATCACGGTAATGGCACGGTCAATTTGTGCCAAGATAATCCCGATATTTTGGTGTGTTCCAGCTTTCAGCACCCTTTTTATCCCGGTCGATTTCACGAGGTAGACCGACCTAATATTGTGAATACCCCCCTACTCTCGGGTACCAAGGGGGATGCCTTTCGCCATGCCATCACCCGGGACTGGTGGCCCGCTATCCAACGTCATCAGCCCGACTTGATTTTGTTGTCCGCAGGATTTGACGGCCACCGGGCAGATCCATTGGCCCAGTTGCAGTTGGCAGAAGCTGATTATTTCTGGATTACTCAAGAGATCGTCGCTTTGGCAAAACAATATGCACAAGGAAGAATCGTTTCCGCCTTGGAAGGGGGTTATGACCTGCAGGCGCTGGGCACATCCGTTGTGGCGCACCTTGAGGCTCTAAAAGCGTGATGAATCTAGCCCTAGCGCACTTATTCTTGAAATCCTTAGCGACGACTTATTGTTCAATGTCTGCTGTGGTGCCGGCTTGTGATCCGCCGCCCATTTCTTTGTCGCGAGCAAGACGTGCAACCCCAGGAATCGCTCACGTCTGATGCCGTTCAGTATTTGCATCCCATGAATTACCTCGCACACCTATTCCTCGCTGATAAAACCTCGAACAGTTTCTTGGGGAGCCTTATGGGTGACTTTGTGAAAGGCGGTATTGATTCGGCTATGCCAACTGCACTGCGAAATGCCATTGTCCAACATCGCCGCATTGACACCTTCACCGATGCACACCCTGTCGTAAAACGCAGCAAAAACCGCATCGATCCTGAATTCAGGCGTTATGCGGGCATTTTGATCGATGTTTTCTATGATCACTTTTTAGCCACCCGCTGGATGGATTTTAACGACCAGCCGCTGAACACCTTCACCACTGAGGTTTACGCCCGACTCAAACAGCATCGCCATTTGGCGCCCGATAGGATGCAAAGCACACTGAGTTATATGGTCGATTACGATCTGTTGGGTAGCTACCAACAGGACAATGGCATTCACCGAGCGCTCCATGGCATTGAAAGCCGACTGAAGCGGCCCAGCAAACTGAACCTTGCCATTGTTGAACTGCAACGAAATCGGGATGAGCTGCTCACCGACTTTAGGGATTATTTCCCTGCGCTTATTCAGTTTGTCATCAACGATGATAGTGGCGCTAGATGATCCTACTGATAAAGGGCTAACCCCACAGCTTGGCTGATGGTGGCTGAATGTGGCCATCGATAATTTCCAAGCCGTTTGGTACATCGTCGGACTGCCACAGAGGGCCATCAAGATCAACAAAATCAGCGCCCTGAGCCACCACCATAGCGGGCGCCATCGCCAGTGACGAACCCAACATATTACCGACCATGATCTGCTTACCGTGCTGATAACACCAGTCACGCATACGGAGTGCATCGGTCAGGCCTCCACATTTATCCAGCTTAATATTGATCGCTTGATAACAGTCGGCAATACGCTCCAAGTCGCCACTCGCCTGACAAGATTCATCTGCACACAGTGCGACAGGATAATTTAAATTCTGGAGGCGAAAGTCTTGATCTGGGTCAAGTGGTTGTTCCAGCAAAGCAACGTTAAGCCGCCTCAAATCGTCTCCCAATGACCACAGCAAGCTCTCAGACCAGCTGCCATTAGCATCGATAACGATACGAGCATCCGGGCGTGCGCCACGCACTGCCTCCAAGCAATCTAGGGTATTTTGGCCATTAAGCTTAAGTTTTAGCTGCTTTAAGTGAACAGCATCCCGAGCGCATCGAGCCATAGCCTCGGGATCATCGAGGGAAAGGGTATAAAGCGTTTCAAGAGGCTTTAAGGGAATCGCCGTGAGTGCTGCAATACTCTGCGCCGATTGTTTTGCTTGTAAATCCCACAGCGCACAGTCCAGTCCATTGCGACTTCCACCAGGTGGCAGCAGGCCCTGTAAATCAGCGCATTTTAATGACGCTATAGTCGACTCACTGAGTTGCCCCAGCTCATCCCTCATCGAGGCAGTAGTCTCACCCCGATAATCGACGCCCATGGTCTCAGCACGCCCCTTGAAACCATCGATGCTGAGCTCAACATGTAAAACGTCAATCTCAGTAACCGTTTCCCCTGCAGTAATAAAAGGCGCCTTCATAGTCCATTGACGAACCGAAATATCGAGCTTCAATTAACCTCCCTACAGGTCATGTTGTCGCACCTAACCCATCACTCCAAACCTGCAAGCCCGTAAGACCGCTACGTTAAAAGATTCACCCATGACGCCAAATCGTCTCGTATCGGGTCCACACAGGGCAACCCGGTTTCGCCAGAGATTTCAGCACAAAATTGGAAGGCTTCATCGGCAGCCATTGCCGAAGTATTGATACTAATCCCCACCACCCGCGCCCGGGGGTTGGTTAGGGATGCGGCCTGCTCATAGCGGCTAATACAGGTTTTAATATCGGGAATTTCGAACGTCTCATACTCGTCAATAGCCTCGCGACCCGCCTCATGGCAAAGCACTAAGGCGTCGGGCTGACTGCCGTGAAGCAAGCCCAAAGTCACCGCGGCATAAGCCGGATGAAACAAGGAACCCTGACCCTCAATAATATCCCAATGATTTTCAGCCGCATCCGGGCTCAAAAGCTCCGCGGCGCCTGCAATGAAATCTGTAACCACAGCATCGATAGGAATACCCCCGCCGGTGATCATAATGCCGGTTTGCCCCGTTGCACGAAAGGTCGCAGACATGCCCTGCTCACTCATTGCTTTGGTAAGGGCTAACGCCGTATATTTTTTTCCCACACAGCAGTCTGTGCCCACTGTCAGCAACCGTTTTCCAGTTCTTGGTCGACCCGTAGCGATAGCAATGTTAGCTGGAGCAACGCGCACATTAATGAGTTGCTGTTGCGCCGTAATCGCGGCCGCTGCAAGCGCCGGTACCGACTGTAAATTTTGGTGCAGCCCACTGACAATGCTCAGTCCCGTGCGCACTGCATCAGCCAGTGGATTAATCCATGATGACGCTAGCGCTCCTCCAACAGGTGCAATACCAATCAGCACACTTTTCGCACCCGCCGATACCGCCGCTGTCGGGGTCATATCAGGCAACCCCAGATCAACGGTGCACCCGGGAAGACGCCACTGACCAAGGCATTGTTCTGGTCGCCAATCACGCACACCAATGGCAGTCTTGGCGTCCAAGGGGTTGGTAATGTCACCGAGAAAAAGTAGATGCGGCGCGGGAAGATCCAACGGCATTACGGCGCGCTCGCTCGACGAATCACACGGCCAGGGTAGGCATGGGTCGGACGCCCATTCTCCATAACTCGTTCACCATTAACCCAAACCTCCCGAACTCCCACAGCAGCTAAGAAGGGTTCTGCTGTCGTAGCCCGGTCACTAATGGTGTTGGGATCAAAAAGCACCAAATCAGCCTTGTAACCGGGCTTTATCATGCCCCGATCCTCAAGGCCCAAATGCTCTGCCGGCAGCGCTGTCATTTTGTGCACGGCGCTCTCGAGGGTAAAAAGCCCTAAATCTCGCGCATAATGACCCAGTACCCGGGGAAAACTGCCAGCACCTCTTGGATGCCGATCCTGTAATCCCCCGTCGGTACAAATATTAGTATGAGGCCACGCCATAAGCTGTCGAAGGTCACCCTCGTCCATGCTGGTTCCAATAATCAGGTTTCCGGGTTTGCCGGTTTGTTCCTCATAGGCGATTGACTGCAGCGCCATGCGAGAGAAGGCTTCTCCGGGGCTTTCTTTGCGCAAACTGGCAATCTCAACAAGCGTTTTTCCCACATAACTGGGCTCGGCGGGAAAGTGCGTAAAAATAATCCCCTCCGGGGGCGCAAGCTCGCGCATGACCAAATCGATAGCCTGATCATCGAGGGGGTTTCTCTCGGGCAGCAAAACCATCATGTTCGACTGCCAATAGGTGTAAGGATAGATATCGGCGGTAATATTGACGCCCTCAGCGCGAGCGTCATCGAGCCGCTCCAGCAGCGCAGTAGCGCTACCCCACAGCCGCTTCATGGCGAGTTTAATGTGGGAAATTTGTACCGGCATACCGGTAACACGCCCTATTTCAATAATCTCCTCGACACTGTCTTCGAACCAGCGGTCTTCACTTCTAAGGTGGCTTATATAACGTCCTCCTTGTCCAGCGGTCTGCTGCGCCAATAATAAAACCTCAGCACGAGAACTATAAATGCCTGGCTCGTACTCGAGACCGGTTGATAATCCAAGAGCCCCTGACTCAAGCTCTGATCGCAGCAGCCCTGACATTAACTGCATTTGCGCTGGGGTTGCCTCACCCTGATGCCCTTTACCCATAACTGAGTCGCGCAACGTATTGTGTCCTACATAAGCGGCGACATTAACCTTGGCGGGAGACTGCTCCAAAGCCACAAAAAAATCCTGAAGTGGATAGGGTGAACTGCCGTCCTGACCCACGACGACGGTGGTGATGCCTTGAGTAATCTTGGGCATCGCATTGGGTTGGGCGAGAAGGCGTTCATCAGCATGGCTATGGGTATCAATAAACCCCGGGCTTAGCACAAGCCCCTGAGCGTCAATGACGGTATCGGTAGCCCGCCTCGTGAGCATACCCACGTCGGCGATGCGGTCACCAATGATGCGCAGACTAGCTGTCTGGCTGGGCCTACCAGTACCGTCGAGCAACAAGGCATTCACGATAAGCGTGTCAGCGAAAGCGGTCATCGGTAGGAGAAGACACAAACCTAGGGATGCTAGAAACTTGAGGAAAATCTGCCTTCGCTGCCCCATGGAGCCCCCAATTTATCCGCGACTGCTAAAACAGCACCGCTTTGGCTGATGTTGATAAGCTCTGAAGTTACAGGCCTGCTCCTCTCGGGTCTACCTCTGGTGCACCGTCACCTGAGGTCTACTTTAGATTCGCCTCTACGGCATCGAGGAACCCTATCATGTCGACCACCCGCTCTGTTTCTGGGTTGAGCGTTTTACCTTTTAAATCACCGGTAATCGTTCCCTGTGCCACGGTCTCAATGAGTGCCGCTTTTAAACTGCTCGCATAGTCATCAAGTGCCGCGTTATTTTCTCGTCCCGCCAATTCTTCCAGGGCATTAGCCACCGCAAAAATAAGTGCTGAGGAATTGAAGTTAGCCTCTTTGCCATCGGTTTCGAGATAACGCAGGTAAAGGTCGTGGGCGGTACCGTGAGGCGCTTCAAACAGTTTAGTACCGTCTTTACTAATAATGATCGAGCTCGCCGTAGCGAGGCTGCCACCTAGTGCGGCTGAAATATCAGAGAAGATATCGCCATCGAGGTTTTGTGCGGGATACAGCCCCCAGCGCGGTGGATCGCAAATCATTTTACTCAACTGCCGTGAAGGCCGCATGATCATGAATGAAGGGGGTGGAGTATCGAGAGCCGCCAGTTCTTGGCGCAGTTCTAAAATAATTGAACTATAAACCTCATCGTATTGGACGAACTCACGCTTTAAGCCAAAATAAATTTCTTTTTTATTAACCGCAGAATCTACAAAGACTTGTTCCACCCAATCTTTAATGGCTTCGCGATCATTAGACATAAATAAAATAGGGTCATTGGCCTTCACCGACCGCGCGTGTTTTTCAACACCATCGACCTGAACTTTAATCACGCCATCTTCCGGTGCGGGCATATTGTAGCTGCCATACTGATCACCACCACCGGCACTCATTCTTGAAATTGATACGTGGGCTTTGCGCTCGGGCAAGCCATAACGCTTTAGCTGCTGAACCAGCTTGTAAAGCTTCATACCACTCACGTTGTCGGGAACGCCCCATAGCGCGCGTTCAGGCGGGTTAGAGATGATACGGGCTGCTTGTGCATCGATCAGCTCATAAAAATAAGAGAGCCCAGCAGCAGCCACTTTGTCCTTGTACTCAGCTTCATAGATTTCTTCGATAGCTGCGCGCATGACACCGTCATAACCCGGCACCACCGTATCTTTTAGACCCAAATAAATATCGCGACCTTCGGCTATAGCTCGCTGAAAAAATCGGTGCGCCCAAGCTTTAACATCGTCAATCGCATTGGTCGCCAACATCCAAGGATCACCCTTTTTAAGGCTGCGCCTGTGCACCTCTACGGGGTCGCCACTCGCGCCCACAAAGATTACCTTAGCCACTCCAGTTGCCTCTGAGAGTTCGCTGTAACTAAAATCCAGGCCGCCTGTATCCATGGTATCGACCTCAATATCACGATCGATCCATTGCGGGCGCACACTTTTAAGATTTCTAAATTCAATGTCTTCCCGAGTGATATTGCCGCTAATGCCTTTGCGAATAGCGCCGTTGGGCGACTTGGTGGCGAGCTTATCGAGCGCAGCCTCTTCCACCATGGGGTAGCGAGCGAGCAGCGCATCGAGCTGAGTACGGTTGACCGTCATGCCGGCATTTTTAATGCCTACACCATGAGTTTTTAGTGCCTCAATGGCTTCGACCACCACTTGCCCATTGCTGGTGAAACGCTGCTCTGCTGACAGATCGACCTCAATCAGATCAATAGAGAGACGGCTTCGGACGAATTGCTCCAAGATGCGCTCGAAGGCAATTTGTGCCATCTCATCACCGTGCAAAACCACCAACGGTTTTTCAACTTGTATCTTGGCGCTCACGGGACTCTCCCTGAATAAATTTTAGGGGTGGAAAGGTAACTTGATTGACCCCTTGTGAGAAATTGTAATGTGCGGAAAAAATGCGGCTTCAAGATGTGAATGCAACTCGCGCACACCTTGGGGGCACTGATTTTCTATTTTTTGACTAAAACAACAGGACCCCGCTTTGCAGGCCGGCCCAAGATAGGGGGCACAGCCTTGACTAGCGGTGGTCAATTTAGAGGCGTTTGGCGGAAATTTTCGAGGGTGTATCCAGCGCCAAAAACGATCCGTAGCCAAGGCGCCCTTAATGCCTTTCTGGCAAATCTGCTAGCTGACTAGCGGCTTTGAACGCAGGCGGTGGCCCCCAGAGCTTGAGGTGGATAGCGCGCTAGGGACTGTTCAAACACAATCCCTAGCTCACAGCTTGGCACCCCCCTAGAAAGAAACATCCCACTGCAGTCGAACCCTATTTTCAGACTCTTTCTGCAGCAGCAACGTATCATCTAATGTGAGGTGGGAAATATCGAAGGTCAACTTATTGCGGTGGCCATTGAAGAACCAGTTCGCACCGAGAGTGAATTCTTCCCGCTCGTTGTACAGCATACGATCGGCCTTGTTAGGCTCTTTCACATAGGCATATCGCGCCGCAAACTCCAATGGCGCAGGTATCGCATCGATCCAGTTGTGGAAGAAGTAACCTGCCTGTACGTAAGCGCCGGTCAAGTCACTCTCAGTACCTTCGACGCGGTCGGTAATAAATTTGCGGTGCCATTCCTGCTGAACCGAAAAGCCACGGTACTTAAAGGCAAATTCCTGAAGACCCTGCTCGATTTTAAATTGATCGTCTTGTGCGGCAGCGGGCCTGGCAAAGCCATCAAGATTGCCACAGCCCGATGAAGACCAGCGCGTACAAGGACCTTCGTTAGTCAGACCCGCGACTGCGAAAGAGCCCGTTGGCAGCTCAGTAAACTCTACGTCGGTTTGACGCGTCTTTAACTGACGTCCTAGGAAATTCCACTGCAACCGACCCACGTATAAGTGCTCATCGGAACTGTTCTTAACACTACGACCCTCGCCGTTGAAAACGCCGGCATAATAATTAAGGTCCGCTAAACTGCCTTTAAATAAACGCCCACGAAGCTGAACACCCACCTGGCGATCTACGGTGAAAATACGGTTCACGATTGACCGCTCTACAAATTGTTGGCGTCCCGATGAGTCGACCCGCTCACGGTTAAAGTCGACTTTCCATTGACCCATGCGAATACCGCCCCATTCCCATTTCGCCAGATCAACGCGCCAATCAATGACTCGAGCACCCGAAGATATAGCGTCAGCATCGACGTCTCGAGCGGGTTGAAGGTCAACCTCGAAATAGTACTTGATCCATGGCTGAAAACCGTGACCCCCAATTTTCATCCGCAAACGGCGTTGCTCAAAACTCGACGTGCTGTCTTGGTTAAAATTCTTTATTTGACGAGGATCTGAACCAAAGGGGTTGCTATAGCGAAACTGGGCCCGCCACTGCAAATTGGTGGCAAAATTTCCGTCTCGGGTTGAAAACGCGAATCCCTTGTCACCATAGCTGGCCTTAATAAACGACTCCTCGTGCACAGACTTAGCAACAGCCTCATCGATAGCCATTTGAATATTGTCATCCAAAGAAACATCGACCTCGAGCTCTTCCTCTCGAACAACCACAACCTCTTGAGGGGACGGCGATAGGATGTCAGCGGTTGTGAGCGTCTCCTTGCTAACCAGTCGGTCAAACTGCTCCTGGGTGATTACGCTGTTTTGCAACAGTATTTCAAGCAGTTCCTTGTCGGCCGACTGAGCGCTGTGACTACCGAGCGTGATCAGTGACAACGCTACAAACAGAAATCTTTTAGGTATTTGCTGTAGAAAGTTCATTAGGCAACGCCCTTTTGAAGTTTTACGCAAAATATGACAGTTGTGTTTCAGTTATATTACAGAAAGGAGATATTTAACGGTTTTGTAATGCTTTTGTAATACTGATTCGTGCCAGTGGGTTTGCGGCGGGATAATTTCCCTCGCCGGGAAGACCTTATCGCCAATATGGAATCAATGACCCTACATCGCAAATAGAATGACAGAGAGCCCAGGGTCATCAAAACCGGTTTTTGCGCGCTAACATAAAGTGACCGGCGTTAAACCATAGGAACTAGGATACGAAGCTTTGCCAGGCTTAGAACTGCCTGAGGTTAGCGTTGAGGCTTGCTGAGAGAGCCCGAAATAAGACGAAATCTCGTGGCCCTTCACTGAAGGTATTGCCACAAGTACAGGCTCAAAGGATTTGCGAGCCCGTCGGCCGCAGGGGGGATCTGCCCCAAGAAGTGCCACCGAACCCCAATGTTCAGGTCAGACGACGGTTACACGCCTGTACAAATCCAGCATCACTAGCTATTGGCTATGATTTGAGCTCTGTGCGCTACCTTCTCGGCGCTATCGGCGATTTCCCCCATTTGAGAAAGTAGCTGGTAGAGAAAAATAGCATCGACGGGCGACACTGTTTCTTCATGGGCTTTAAGCTTGAAACGGAGCTTTGTCTGGATCTCATCAGACTTACGCTCTAGCTTCTCTACAGCTAACGACTTCGTCATAATTAGCTTCACGTGACGGGCGCCAAACGCTGTTCGAGACAACTCTCGCGTAGCGGAGACCACCTCCACACCCAAGCCCACACAGTCGACAATAGTCTTAATGTACTTGGCTAACGATTTCTCTAATGGCGCGGGGAAAGCGAGTTCCCTACCCAACGATAGGCCAACCACGTCTTTCGTGTAATTGGCCATGGCGTCCTGCATTCGCACTAACTCAAGAAGGTCTGAGCGAGAAACCGACATCCAAATGCCTCGTGGCATATTTCGACGAACGTTGCGCTTGAGATCATCAGCGATTCCCTCAAGGTCAACGATTTCCGCCTGTACTTGCGCCGCTTTCGCCCACTTCCCCGCCTGAGCAGCGTCAAAGTAATCGGGTAATTTAGCGACACACGTCGCACAAGCTTTGACATGCTCATCCAGCATGGCTAGTGGTGAACTGCTAATCACTTCAGATATCGCAGACCTAACTTCCATGATGTTGCCCCTCAAATTTATAAAAAACTAATTGACCCAATGATGCACCGTTGCCCTGCTCGATCTAGATACGCCGACAACGTTTCGTAAAGCCAGCGCCCAGACATTGTGCTGAGCCTTTGTTCGGGCGACCGTTTGGCCAACAGCCAAGCTCATCGCTCCGGTTAGCCGCCAAAGATGGCTCGTAAAATAAAGAAGAATATCACGGATAAGGTCGCTCCCGCCGGCAGTGTGATCACCCAAGAGGTAACGATCGCGCCGACTGTGGGTAAGTGCAGGGCTTCTACGCCTCGGGCTAGACCGACACCCAATACGGCACCCACTAGTGTATGCGTGGTAGAAATTGGCAGCCCTGTAGCTGAAGCTAACACCACTGTCGTAGCCGCAGCGAGTTCGGCAGCAAATCCGCGACTGGGGGTCAATTCAGTAATTTTACGACCAATGGTTTGTATGACACGCCAGCCGTATGTACCCAAACCGATCACTATGCCCACCGCACCCACACCCAAAACCCACCAGGGCAATCCCGATTTTGCGACCACTTGTCCACCCGACTGGATGGTACTCACCACTGCGGCCAGAGGGCCTACGGCGTTCGCAACGTCATTTGACCCGTGAGCAAAAGCCATCGCGCAAGCAGTGAAGATCATCAGGATACCGAACACGCGCTCCACATTTTCTGCGCTGTTAATATCGCCATCACTGGACTTAATACGACGTAGCAAAAATGCGCCTAGCATGGCTACGGCTGCCCCCGTGAATACTGACAGTACCATGGCATTGGTGAATTTCGAGTCCATACCCAAGTCGACTTCCACGCCAATATGCTTCAAGCCCTTGAGTAAGGTCACCATGCTGATCATGAAACCCACGAGCCACATATACACAGGCACATACTTTTTGGCACGAGCAAAGGTATCTTCGTGATCAAGAATAAAGTGCTTTACCGACATAAAGAGTAAGAATGCGATGGTTCCCGATAACAAAGGAGAGACAACCCAGCTTGCGGCAATAGCACCTACCTTGCCCCAAGCAACCGCGTCTACCGAGATGCCAACAGCGGCGAAACCCACGATAGCACCCACAATCGAGTGCGTTGTTGACACCGGCCAACCCCTCATACTGGCAACTGCCAGCCAGGTAGCTGCGGCCAGCAATGAGGCCAGCATGCCGTAAACCAAAAGTTCAGGAGTTTCTGCCAGTAAAGAGGGGTCCACAATACCTTTACGAATTGTCGAGGTCACTTCACCACCGGCGAGGTAGGCGCCCAGAAACTCAAAAATCGCCGCAACAATAATTGCCTGCTTTAGTGTCAGGGCTCCTGCACCAACCGAGGTCCCCATGGCATTTGCCACGTCGTTTGCGCCAATGCCCCAGGCCATGAATAAACCAAAGACACAAGCCAATGACAGCAGTACGACACCATGAGAAGCAATAATTTCCACGATCTAAGATCCCTATTTGGCCCCTGTGTAGGACGCAGTATAGCGGCCGCAATGTTACAGCTAGATTACAAACAGCGTATCGGAAAAAAATAAGCTAAATATCGTTAAGCCATTGTTTTTCATAATTTTTATTGAATTATCGACAAACCTTGTCATCAAAGCCCACACACATAAGATGATCAATCGCACGAATTATTACATTCCTTAGGCTCAATTCATCGCACAACAGAAGCAAACCCTTATGGCAAATTGCTCACTTCGTGATAAATCTACCCAACGAATTTAAACCGCCCGATGAGTCAATTAGCGCTGCTTGCTCTAAGCCTCAGAGCCGAGTGCTCATCAGCTTGAAAATGGCCATTTTCGGTAACGCGAAGCACCAGCGTAAGACCATCGGCTGATAAAGGCACGACCCTCACATCATCTGCCTGCAAGATACTGCAACACCCTGTCAGGCTAAGCGAACAACGCCCCTACGCTATTTTCAAACGTTGAAAACCCAGCCAGCCAACCAAACCCGCCAGCACAGCCAAGAGCCAAAACGGCAGAGGGACAGGTACGATAGGTGAGGGACTGACTGGAAGCGTCACCAGTACCGGTTCTGAAGCGGGGCTATCGCCTTCGCTGTTCTGCGCTTTAAGCGTAATACTGAAGCTCTCGCCGTTGGTAAGACCAGGGATTACGATTGGACTTACCGCGTCTACGGGGTCTAGCGGACTGTAGGTGGCACCGTCGGTACTATATAGGTAGTTGGTGATAACGTTACCGCCATCATCACCCGGAGTGAAAGCGATAGTAGCGGTGCCATTACCCGGCGTGGCTTCCAGGTCAAAGGGCGCCTCAGGTTTGCCTGAAGGCACGGCCACCGAAACAGGGTCGCTGATTTTGCCCGGTGTGGGGTCTGCATCCAGAGGACCATTGTCAGTGAGGTTGTAGCTAATCGTGCGGCCGCTGATGCTGGCGCCCTCAATGGCACGCCACTGGCTGTCTTGATACTTATAAGCCATGCCATCAGTGGGCGGATCCTCACTCAGCATGATGGCAACGGCCACTGTCTCTCCAACATTGCAGTTCTCAAGGGTGAAATTGAGCATGTTCACGTAAGCCAGTTTCACGTTTGCCTCCAGCGCCGGTGCTGGTGCCAGTGCCGCTGTCGCGATAGAGCAGCTGCTGCCACTCTCTGGCGTAATGTTCAGGTCGATTGTCTTACCGTCGCCCGTGAGGATGATGAGCTTTGGCCGCTGCAATGTTGCGGTCACCGGAGCTGAGTTTGCCCCCCTACCCTCGGCATTGATTGCCCTGAGTGACACGCTATAGGTCTTGCCATTGCTCAACCCGGTAATGACCAATGAGCTGGCTGTAGCTGCTGGGCTCACATCAATCCACCTGCCGCCATTGATTTGATAGGCATAGTTAGTAATCACCGAACCATTGTCGCTTCCTGGCGTAAAGCTCACTGACAACTGCTGATCGCCAGGGGTGAGTGCAACGTCGGTGGGTGCGTCAGGGACTGATGCGCCCGACTCAGGTGTAAAATTGAGGGTTTCAGAAGGCTCGCTGAACAAAGCCTGCTCTCCAAAGCCGGTCTGCGTTTTAAGCACCACCGAGTAGGTTTGATCATTGGTAAGATCAATAAATTCGATGGGGCCGCTGCTGGTCGCAGGATTCAGCGCCACAAACGGGCCGTCATTTAAACTGATCAGGTAATTGGTAATCTCAGCGCCATTTCCCGTATTGGTATTGTCAAAATCGCAAATGGCAAATTGGTCGCCTATTTCCGCCACGAGGTTTGTGGGTGGCAGAGGCTGCCCTACGGGGATAAAACTCATCGAAGCCGACGCATCGCTTTCGAGCGTCTCGTCTTCCAAGCCCGCGCTCACGGTGCGCATAGTCAGTGTGTAGGTTGTGCCGTTGGTCAAACCGGCAATGGTAAACGGCGCCACAATGTCACCGTCAGGGGTAGAGGTCCATTCGCCTTCATCCACTTGGTATTCATAGGCCACTACGGTTGCACCGGAGTTGTCCCCTGAGCTAAAGCTCACCGTGGCCTGCTTGTCTCCGGCGGTTACAGATTGTATGGATGGTGGCGGGGCAATCACTGCCGGCGGCACGGCTTCAAAATCGTAGGTCGCGCCGTTGATTTCAAGAAAGTCGAGGTAGGTCGTGCTGGGTACTTTGCGCGTGCCGCCCCACCGAATGCGTTTGACCACCCGGTCACCATAAAACGAGATCCATTGGTTGAGAGTGTAGGTGGCGCCGGCATTGGCGTCATCGCTGTTGTTTTGGTTGTTATTTTTGAACAGTGACGTTGCGGGGTCCACGGTGACGATATTCCACCCATTGGTCGTAGCCAAAGGCAGATTATTGACTTGTAAATACAGCGCTTCCGCCCTCTCTCCGTCCAAACGATCGATGAGAATGCTCAACTGAGGGTATTTGCCTTTCGCGTCGTGCCACACCTCGTAGCTCAAACTCTCAATATCATGGAGTTTACCGAGGACCCGGCCCCCAGCATTAAGATCCTCAGCTTTGATTTCTGCTCGCCAAACATCACGCGAGTTCGTGAGGCTCGCATTTAAGCTCTTGGTGGTTCCCCCGTTTTTATCAGGGATACCCGCCTGGTCACGCTTTTTTACATAGTCGGAGGAAGCGCTCGACAGATAAAATCCACGGGCGTCGGTGCTATCGACCGTCAGTGTGATGTCTGCAAAATCAGCCCGGGGACGGAAGGCCACGGTGGCGCTCTCACCCACGCCCGAATTACTCACAGCACGCAGAAACAAGGTGTCCTCAAGACCGTTTGTCAGCCCCGACGAAACAACAAACTGGTAAGGCGCTGAGAGATTGCCCAGTGAGGTCCAGGTAGCCCCACTGCCGGCGTCGCCGTTTAAGCTATATTCATAGCGCGTAATCGCACTATCACCGGGGTCACCCGGCGTAAATGTAAAGGTAATGCCCGTCTCAGTGCCAGGCTGGGCGACCAGGTCGGTCGGGGCCGCAGGAGGCAACGGCAGCAGCCCCTCAAAATTGTAGGTGACACCGTTCACCTCGATTTGATCGACGTAGGTGGTGTTTGTGGTCGCGCCGCCTCCCGACCCCGTTTGCCACCGGATTAAATTGATCCGCCGGTCGCCGTACTCGGCAATCCACTCCGACAGCGTCTTTGCTTCGGACGTTTCCCCGTCAGACAGATAAGAACTGCGGACAGGCGTGTCATCGAAGTCAATGCTGACGGCGTTCCATCCTGCGCCGAGCTGAGGCATTTGACTCATATGGACATCCAATTGCGCGATGGTTTTTCCATCGTCACTGTTGTCGTTGCGCGCCATCTGAAAACCCAGCTTGGGATAGGACCCATTACCGCTGTGGTTCACCCTGAAGCTGAGACTGGTCAGATCTGAGAGCCGGTCAATCTTGCGGCCGCCGTAGGCGCCGCCCTCCTCCGCTTTCACATCGGCCTTATATTGTGCAGGGTTGAGAAAAAGTCCCCACCGGTCGCCGCCTTCGCCAGTTAATGAAGCGTTGATGCTGGCGTTACCGCCGAGTCCGTCGGCAATACCGAC
>CALKNZ010000070.1 GCA_938091995.1 uncultured Luminiphilus sp.
TCGGTAATATCAAAGGACACCTCACCAAAAATGGCCGTCTCTTCATACAGTCGCTCAAAGTCGGTGGTCCAATAAATGTCGGGGGCATCAACGGCCGCCTGTGGCGTTTCTGCCAATCCCAGCACGTGCCACTCGTAGTCGTTGGTGCCCTCTACGTCGACATAGTAGAAACCCGCCATATAACGGAAACGCTTGTCGGGGTCTGACGCGTAGCGAATCTCAAAGGTCTGACGTCCCTGATTACTTTCCTGTGTGAACTGCTCGCGCGGATCGCCACAAGTTCCGAAGTAACTGACGTAACAGTTGTAGTAGGGATCAACGAAGCCCTGAGACACATAGTAATCGCTGTACAGTGAGTAATCAGCGTACACTTCAATGTCTCGATCCAGATCGGCCGCAGTGGCGGTTAACGTTCCGCCGAATAGCTCGCCTTCTATTTTCGCTGAGAACTGGGTCCACTTGTCGGTCATGGACTCGGGCAACAACTGCATCACCTGAAGGTCGCCAATAGTGGGGTCGTGATCCCAAACACCCTCACGATCGAGGTCCTGCATCATGGCTGTAGCGGTAAAGGTCCAAGAGTCATTCAGGTCAACCCTAAGCGCCGCACGGCCACCGAAGGTCGTCGCCTCGTTGAAATTCTCCTTGGCAATATCGGCGTTACTCGCCGTAAAGTCTGAGGCAATGTCTCTCAGAGGGCTGCCCTCGGGAAGACCCGCGCGAATGTAACCACGCTTGAAGGTATGGGAGCCTTGAACGTTGTCGATATAGCCGCCGTCGTGCTTGTAATAGCCCATGACTCTCAAAGCGGCACGCTCACCGATGGGAATGTTCACGAAGCCTTCGGCGCGATAACTTGGGTCGCCACTCTTAACCTGGCTGGTATCAAGGCTGTAACCGCCCGAAAATTCACCGAGTTCGGGCTGGTTAGTGATGATACGCATGGCACCCGACTGTGCGTTGGCACCAAAGGTTGTGCCCTGAGGGCCCGCCAATACTTCAATACGATTGACGTCATAAATATGCGGGTTGAGGTAGTTACCCACCAAAGTCACCGGCTGTTCATCGAGGTAGACCGCAACACTGGGGTTCGCGCCCAGGGTGCTCTCGCCGCCACTCGATACGCCGCGAATATAGATATTGCCCGAACCTGGACCCAAAGTGACATAGCTGACGTTGGGTAACATCATCAGATAATCTTCCATATCGGTGATGTTGAGATCTTGCAGCTGGGTCTCCCCAAGTACCGAAACGCTCATTGGCACTTCTTGAACACTTTCGGAACGACGGGTCGCTGTCACAACGACCTCTTCGATTTGTGCTTGAGCGACACCCGGTAGGGTGATGCCAGCAAAACCGGCAGCGCCACAGGCAGCGGCGACAGCCATCGACAATGAGCGCTTACCCTGTCGTAACTGCGCGGCATTGCTCAGAAAATTAGTTCTCGATTCCATCTTGTTGCTCCCCCAATAGGCCAAGCTGATAGCACGCGGCTGTGAACTTAGCGGACCCGTGATCACTCTCGCCGAGTGACCATCAAATTTGTTGTAATATTTTCAATCATATATACATCGAATGTTGGCCCCAAATCAACCGTCTATCTGCACTTGAAAGGTATTGGCGGGGGGTGGCACACCCGCAAAGCGTACTGACAAGGAAGCACTTTCACGGCGAGAAAACTGTTGAAAGCCAATCAAATACCCTCCATGGTTTGAGGCTTAAATAGAGTTGAAAACACCCGAAAATTGCGGAGACGCTATGCATATCGAGGAAGCCGCCAGAAAAATACCCGTCATTCACCAGACCGATGTACTGGTTATTGGCTCTGGCCCGGGAGGGCTGGCAGCAGCCATAGCGGCCGCCAGAGCCGGCGTATCGGTGACCCTACTGGAGCGCTTTGGTTGTTTTGGCGGCAACATTACGGCTGTTGGCGTCGAGGGTTTTGCTTGGTATCGCCACGAACAAACGATTGATAGCGAGGGGCTGGGCATTGAATTCGAGCAGCGCGCGGTGGCTGCAGGTGCCGCCGTAGAGGAACCGCAATCTGACAGCCATGCGATCGATGGCGAGGCCTTTAAATGGGTGGCCGACACTTTGGTCACCGAAGCCGGGATTACACCCATGCTGCACCGTCTGTTTGTCGCCCCCATTATGGATGGCGACTGTATTACCGGAGCCATTGTTGAAAGCAAAGCGGGCCGAGAGGCTGTTCTCGCGAAACGTGTTATTGATGCCACAGGGGATGCGGACGTCACCTACCGAGCCGGTGCCACTACCCTCAAGCAAGCCCCCGAGGACATGATTGGGACTTCAGTGATGTTCTCTATGTCGGGAGTCAACAAACAGCGCTTTATCGAACAGGTCAAAGCTGACCCCCAAACCTATCAGGATTGGGCCTATGGCCAGTGGACCGTAGAGACTACGGGTAAAGAGGACGACATGTTCTCGCCGTTTTTACGCAAGCCCTTTGAACAGGCCCGAGAAGCGGGACTAATTCCCGCCAATCTCGACACCATCGCCGGCACCTGGGGCGCTATTTACGACAGTGGCGACCTCACCTATCTCAACCTCGTTCATTTGCTGGGCTATGACGGCACCAACCCTGACGACCTCACTCGTGGGGAGATGGAGGGCCGGGAACAAGCGATGATGGCCATTGAAGCACTCAAGCGGTTCATGCCCGGCTGTGAAGGTGCCAAATTAAGAAACTTTGGCATGACCCTAGGCGTCCGCGATACCCGAAAGATTGATGCCCGCTACAACATGACTGAACAGGATGTCCGTGAGCAGGGGCGCTTTGAGGACAGTATTGGTATTTTCCCCGAGTTTATCGACGGCTACGGCATTCTCATTTTGCCCACGACGGGACGTTATTTTCAGATTCCCTACCGAACGCTATTGCCCCATGGAGTCAGACACCTGATCTGTGCCGGCAGAATTACCGGTGGCGATCGCGTCAGTCATGCGGCCACCCGAAACATGATGTGCTGTACGGTCACCGGTCAGGGTGCGGGTGTCGCCGCGGCCCTATCGATCAAACACGCACAGGACTTCAGTGAAGTGTCGATTACCGCGTTGCAACAAGAACTTCTTAGACAGGAAGTTCGCATACACTGAATCTAAGCCCTAAGCCCGCAGCAATAACCTCTAAGCCAGAGCTCTAAACCAAAGCTCTAAACCAAAGCCCCTAAAAGAGTCATCGCGCTTGTAGGTACGCAACCCAAAGCAGAGGTCCCGCTAATACCCAACAGCTGTGGTTTGGGACTGTCTGCGCTTTGAGGTGCATTAACAACAAAGCCAGTTGACGGTGTACCCTCTACTGCACTTAGCAAGCAGTAGATTTTCTACCTAAACGTTGGGCGCATCGGCATCGGCATCGGCATCGGCATCGGCATCAAAAAATATAACATCGGAAAATATAATGAAACGACGTCTCGGTAAGATCAGTACGGTTATGTGTGTGCTTTTTCTGTACGCCACGGCTCAGGGGGAGATTTCATCCGAGACCATTGAGCGCGCCGGCTTTGCCCCGGAACGGCTGCAAAAAATTAATGCCTTTGTGCAGCGCGATATCGACGCAGGAAGAATCTCTGGTGCGGTGACCCTAGTGGCTCGACACGGTCAATTGGTGCATTTTTCCGCTCAGGGCAACTTTGGCAGTGATGACCCCCGACCACTCGATGTCGATACACTATTTCGCATTTACTCCATGACCAAACCTATCACCACGGTGGCGGCCATGATGCTCTACGAGGAGGGCGCCTTTCACCTGGGTGACCCGATTGACCGCTACCTACCAGAATTCGAAACCGTGCAGCTGCTACGTGATGGTGAGTTGGTCGCACCCGAACGGTCCATGACGATAGGGCAGCTGATGACCCATACAGCCGGACTCTCGTATGGCTGGCACCCTGATGACCCAGTCGATCAAGCCTATGAAAAAGCCGACCTGATCAACAGTAATAGCAGTGATGACTTTATTGAACGTTTGGCCGGCCTCCCCCTACGCTTTGAACCCGGCAGCCGTTATCACTACAGCGTGGCCACCGATGTTCTGGGGGTGCTGGTAGAGCGTTTGTCAGGCATGAGCCTCGAGACCTTTTTTCAAACGCGCATTTTTACGCCCTTGGGCATGACCGATACCTTCTTCAACGTGCCAGCCGATAAGTTGGACCGCTTTGCCACCAATCACTATTGGGATGCGCAACGGGGCACTATCGCCCCAATACCCAAAGCAATGGCACAACCCTTTATGGGGGTCACGGTTTTTTCGGGTGGCGGTGGGTTGGTGTCTACCGCCAGAGACTACTGGATTTTTTGCGAAATGCTGCGTCGTGGTGGCCACTTCAACGGCGTGCGAATCTTAGGCCCTAAGACTGTACAGTTTATGACGACAGATCAGCTCACCCCGGAGGTTCGCAACAACGGCGCCAGTGAGTTCCCTGATTCCCATCTTTATCCCGGACAGTCCGCGGGGTTGGGTTTTGGTGTCATTACCGACCCCGCACAGACCGGGGTAATCTCTTCCAAGGGGGCCTACTCCTGGGGTGGCGCGGCCAACACAAAATTCTGGATAGACCCGGAAGAAGATCTCATCGTCATTCTCATGACCCAGGTGATGGGCGCACCCTATGGCGATGCGTTGCGCTTTGACTTAAAGGTGGCTACCTATCAAGCCCTAACCCAATTGGGCGGCGCGTCAAAATAGCTAACCCTGCAAGAGCGCCCGATGCCGATAAACAAGAGCATAGACCGCCGCGTAAATAGCGATCACAAGCAGTCCCACCCATTCGATCTTAAAGGGGGTGAATTGAAAGGACAGCACCAGCACAAAAAGAATCAACCAGTTGATGGCTACGTAGCGGCCGGTACCCAAACGCTCTACCGTCAGCCCAATATTCTGGGTGTAAAGGCGCGTCAGTGAATCTAAAGAGTTCACGACAAATAAAACACCCACCGCAATCATGGCCCAGCCCAGCCCACCCGTGACATCGATGCCCCGGCTGAAGTACCCATAGAGCACGGCAAACCAAAGGGCAATTGGAATTGATGGCACGATCAGTAGCGCCAATAAAAGCTGCCAAGCCGTTAGCCCGCCCACAAAACGAGAGACAAACTGACCGATCATGATGCTCCAGGCAAACCACCAAAACAGATAAAACGCGTGGTAGTCATTGAGCGGCAAAACAAAGCGGTGAATCTGACCAAAATAATCTCCCAGACCTGCTAAAGCGTTACCCAAGCCGGCAATACCCATATCTGAAGCCAGGAAGGCGCCCAAAATGAGCAGAAAAAATAACCCTGTCGATCCCAGACTGAGGGCCTTCACAAAGCGTAGGTGTGTACTGGACAGCACCGCCAGCAGCACCACCAAGGCGACTCCGCTAAAGCGCCAAACATCTGAAATACCCTTAACGTAATCGGGTAGGTAATGAAGGAATAGATAACCCGTAAAGGCACAGGTTCCAATAATAGAAACGTTGTTGGCCAGCTTAATCGCCGGGATCTCGAACAATTTAAGTTTGGGTTCGATCACGCAAAAGTAAAAAGTCGTCAGAAAATAAAAGCCCCAAACCAAAAAACCCCAGAAGCCAAATTCAAGGGCCAGCGGGTTGGCAAAGGCGTAGTCCGGCTCGCTGGCAAAAGACTGAAAATCAACCAAGGGAAACATAATCAGGCCCACGTCGAGACCTGAGGTAAAGAGAATCGCCAGAAAAGTGATTAGGGGCACCGGCACGCTGCCCTGAATTGGGGTGTTGCGATAGCGAATCACCAAAAACAACGAGGTCAGCGTGGTGACCACAATCGCTGTCGAAAGAATAAAATTCATTATCAAAAACCTCAATCAAAGACTGGGAGGGGGCCCAACGGTAATAGGACGCAGAGGCTGCCCGGTGCGCTGCTGAGTCTGCCAATCTGGCGGCGCCCAAACCGGGACCTCCTGACGCTCTGGCGTCTTGCCCAAAATTAGATCGGCGGCACGCTCTGCCACCATTATGGTCGGCGCGTTGAGGTTGCCGTTGGGGATAAGCGGAAAAATTGATGAGTCGACAACTCGTAACCCCTGCAGACCACGCACCCGGCACTGGGGGTCGACCACGGCTAAGGCATCGTTGATTGCGCCCATTCGACAGGAGCACGACGGGTGATATGCCGTCTCTACGTTTTCTCGCACCCAGGCATCGACGGCAGCGTCATCGGCCAAATCAATAGCCGGCTGAATCTCCTCGGCACGGTATGCGTCGAGGGCGGGCTGCTGCAGTATTTCTCGCGTCAGGCGCAAACAGTTGCGCCAATCCTGCCGGTCCTGCTCGGTCGCCAGATAATTAAATAAAATCTCGGGAGCATCGTCGGGGGCAGGCCCGGTAATTCGCACATGACCTCGGCTCTCGGGTTTATTGGGACCTACATGAACTTGAAAACCGTGGCCATCGAAGGCCGCTCGCCCATCGTAGCGAATCGCGGCAGGCATAAAATGGTATTGAATATCGGGGGCAGACAAACCGGCTTTAGAGCGAATGAATCCGCACGATTCAAAATGATTGGTGGCACCGAGACCCGACTTTGTCAGTATCCAGCGCACACCAATACGCAACTTAGAGAACCAGTCGAGATGACCATTTACGGTAATCGGCTGTCGGCAGCGATACTGAAAATAGACCTCCAAATGGTCCTGTAAATTTTCTCCGACTCCGGGCAAGTCATGAAGCACCTCGACACCGGCAGCCTTAAGCACCGCCGCGGGACCAATGCCTGAGCGCTGTAGCAGCAGCGGCGACCCCACGGAACCGGCACTGACGAGAACTTCACGTCGAGCCGATACGGTGGCTGACTGGCCCTTACGACGATACTGCACACCGGTTACGCGACTACCTGACACCACCACGCGCTCAACCTCAGCACAAGTCACCAGCGTTAGGTTTGGCCGCTTGCGCGCGGGTTTAAGGTAAGCCAGATCGGTTGAACAGCGCTCACCATGACGAACCGTCATGTGCATAGGGCCAAAACCTTCCTGACGAAAACCGTTGTAGTCGGTCGTGCTGCCATAGCCGGCATCGCAGCCGGCATCGACGAAGGCCTGATACAAGGGGTTGCGCATGCGATTGCCATTGCAGGTATCAAGCGGACCGTCACCACCGCGATAGGCGTCAGCCCCTGACATCCAGCGTTCAGCGCGACGAAAATAGGGCAAACAATCGGCGTAACTCCAACCATCAGCGCCCTGCTCCACCCAGCTGTCGAAGTCTTTGGCATGACCTCGCACGTAAACCATGCCGTTAATGGCTGAAGATCCACCCAACACCTTGCCCCGAGCACAGTCCATCTTACGACCGTCTAGGCCGGGCTCTGGCTCGCCCCAATAACCCCAATTAAAGCGCGGCGTATTCATAGGAATGGACAGTGCAGTGGGCATACGGATGAAAAGACTTCGATCATCCTTTCCCGCCTCGATCAGCAACACCGAGTACTGACCATCTTCAGTCAGACGATTGGCTAATACACAGCCCGCTGAGCCAGCGCCCACGATGATGTAGTCAAACTCGGTCAATGCTGTCGTGCTCCGTCTCTGGGTTACCAGGGCGCAAACTCCACGTTGGCAACCCGTATCATTTTATTATTGGCCTCAGGCGAGCCCGGCATGATTCAGCGCTATCCGCTGATCACCACCCGGCTCGGCGGCGAGTTCTTTGACCACCGCTGCAACTCCTGATGGGTCGCCAGCTTAATACACAATGCGATTAATCAATAAACGAGCGGCCATCGAGTGACTCAGCGACCGGCAAAGGAATTGGGATACCCAGGTGGCTCGCAATTGAAGGAAAGATATCAACAATAGTGGGTTGCCCATGAAAGCGCGAATTCAAACGCTCACTGTTCGTCGTAATCCAGGTGATGCGCTCCCGATCGCTCTGGCCCCCATGATCCCGCCCCGTCTCACTATCACGACCATGGTCAGTGGTGACCAAGATCAACCAGTCCTCGTCCTGGGCTGCGGCCCGGGTCTGAACCGCCGTCCAGACGGTACCGACCAACTGGTCCATCACCTCAACGGCTGTATCAAAGGCAGCACTGTCGCCGTGAGCATGGGCCACGTCATCGGTGTATTGTAGGTAAACCCAGGATAAATCTGGCCCTTCCAATGTAACGGTACGAGCGGCTTCCTCAGCGACATGGCGATCAATCGCCTGTATCTGGCGGTCGTCGGCCTCGTGGGGAAACCCCGTGGCGTCTGTCTCAAAGCCATCGGCTACAAAATCGATCGTTAGATTCCCTGCACTTGCCATCCCCGCGCCCAGTAACACGGTTCGGTTATCTGTCCACGTTGAAAAAATCCCTGTCTTTAACGGAGGCTCAGCAGCTTTCGCTAAGCGGAACAGATTCCAATAGTCATAGTTGGGGGCCAGTTGGGTATTGTCATAGACATTATGTTTGTTCGCCCAGGTTCCCGTCACCAAACTCATATAGCCCGGTGCAGACACAGTTGGGGTTTCTGCCGGGCCACCGATAGGACCACCCACTTCTGCACGATGATAACCGCCGATAGCAGCAATTGCGTCTAAATTAGGCGTGGCCACCCGCTCGATAACATCGGCGGGAATACCGTCGAGAATCATAAAAATGGCCTTGTGACGCGACCCCACGTTATCGGCCTGAGCCTGGGGTATTAACAACCAACTCAGGACCCCTATAAAGATAGGCAGGCAGATGGCCATAAGCCCCGAGGGGATTTTGAACTGCAACTCTGAAGGACAACTAACCCCTCCCGCATATTCGCTTTGGTCACTAGCGCTAGGGTGCTCGACACCGCCGGTGTGATCAGCATACTGAGGCTTTTCGGTGCATTGGGCATTCAATATGTTCATAAAGCACTCCCCATTGAAGTCCTGATTATGGGGCCAGCACTGGAGACCGCGAAAGCCCCCAGATAACATAGGGTACACAACAACGTTTTGCCGCGGTAGAACACATTAAACTATGGCAACCCATCGCAACAGGGTTGGGCGCTGGCGGGCAAAGAACCCGAGAAGAAAATCATGAACAACACCCACCTTCCCGTGATTGATCTACGCGCCAGCGACCAAGAGGTTAAACCCGCCTTGGAATCAGCTTTTACCTCAATTGGTTTTGCCTTAATTAGCGGCCATGGCATTGCATCACAGCAGGTAGCGGAAATGCGGCAGCTGCTAAAGACGTACTTTGAGCGCCCTGAAGCCGATAAATTAATGGAGTCGATAACCCCTGATAATTACCGCGGCTATATTCCCCTAGGCTTCTTTTCCGCCAACAGTGACAACACGCTAACCGATCACTACGAGGGTTATAAGCTGCATTATGAAGTTTCAGAAACCGACTCGATTGTTGCGCAGTGTGATTTATACGGACCCAATCGCTGGCCACAGGAACCCGCGCATTTCAAAAATACCATTCTGAATTATTGGCAAGAATGCGATCGAGTTAGCCATCGACTACTGCGTTTGCTGGCGCAAATCATGGGTGTGAACGCGCAGGGTTTTTTATCACTGTTTGAATCGCCGTTAACCAATATGACGCTGCTGCACTATCCCTCTATGCCGGCTAAGCCGCCGGAAGAAGCCGGCTATGGTATTCACCCCCACAAAGACACCGATGCCTTAACCCTGTTGTTTCCCGATCCGGTGGGGGGGCTTTGGCTGCGCCCCAGAGGTCAGGATGAGTGGCTTGAAGTGGTCGCCGGGGAAGATATTCTTGTGGTGAATATTGGCGACTTACTCGAGCTGTGGTCTGGCGGTTATTTCGTATCAACACCCCATAAAGTGGTGAATCAGTCGGGACAAGAGCGCTACAGTTTTCCCTTTTTCACAGTGCCTCGACACGATGTCACAGTGACACCACTGATACCCCCACAAAAGGATTTCGATCGTACGGCAGTCCCGGTGGGTGCGGTATCCCGAGAGGTATGGCGCACCAACTGGCCCGACACCCAACCCAGTAACCAGCATTTTGATTTGGGCACCCTCACGGACTAGCGCTGGGTTTTAGGACAGTGCCCGGCAAACAAGCCCCGGGGCGCACTTGCCCCCACTACTAGCCTGCGTGCAGAGACGACTAATATGTTTTTACGGCTTGGATCCGACTCGATTAAGAAAGGCCCCTGCCGCCGTATCTTGCTCTCTTAACACTTTGAGCAAAGCCACCAAATTGGCATCGCGCTCGGCTTCTAAAGTACTCACCGAGCGTCCCCCCGCCTGTGCATCAGACTGCTCGACAATGCGTCCTATCAGGGCATCATCAAGATCGGGAACATCCATTAACTTGGTCCATGGCCAAGAGAGACAAGGTCCAAATTGCTCGAGAAAATGCTGCATCCCCGCTTCACCTCCAGCCACACGATAAGTTTCAAAGAGCCCCTTTTGTGCCCAGCGCAAACCAAACCCGTGGGTCATAATGTCATCAATTTGTTCGGTCGTGGCGACGCCATCCTTGATCAGCCATAGCGCCTCGCGCCACAGCGCCTCCATCAAACGGTCGCCAATATGGGCGGGGACCTCAGCCCCCACCGCTACCGGCTTCATACCAACCTGCTCTAGGATTGCCATTGCCTTAGCTTGTATTGACGGCGAAGTTGCCGGGGATGGCACACATTCCACGATGGGCAACAGGTAAACCGGGTTGTAAGGATGGGTCACCAGTATCTGTTCGGGTCGCTGTGACTCAGCCTGAAGTTCTGAAGGCATAAAACCCGAGGTCGATGAGCCAATCACTGCCGACTCGGGACAGACTGCCTGCACAGCGGCGAGCACCTGGTGTTTCAGAGGTAATCGCTCGGGGGTCGACTCCTGTATCCAATCAACTCCGGTTACCGCTGCTTCGAGGGTCGTAAAGGTCTCGAGTTGCCCTTCGGGCGGTAAACCATCGTAGATCTCGGGAACCCAGCGCCGGGCCTTTTCCAAGGTTCTCACCAGGGCTTCATCAGCGGCGGGCGCGGGATCATAAAATCGGACATCCCAACCGTTGAGCAAAAACCGAGCGGCCCAGCCCGAACCAATAACACCGCCGCCAATAATCGCTGCAACCGGCATTAGGGTAACGCTCGCTGTGTCAGGTTCAATTCTTGACGCACTTCAGCGGGGGTCATGATCTCAATGCCCATAGCTCGGATGATCGTGGCAGCACGTTCTACCAACTCGGCGTTGGTGGCGAGTCGTCCTTTATCAAGCCAAAGATTGTCTTCGAGTCCGACTCGAACATTGCCGCCTGAGAGCACGGCCGCCGCCACATAGGCCATTTGATGGCGCCCGATCGAAAAGGCCGAATGCACCCAATCACCGGGGACATTATTGACCATGGCCATAAAGGTATTGAGGTCGTCGGGGGCACCCCAGGGCACACCCATACACAGCTGTACCATAACCGGCGCTGGGATAATGCCCTCTTTCACCAGCTCCTTAGCAAACCACAGGTGTCCCGTATCAAAAGCTTCTATTTCAATTTGGATGCCTAAATCTGTCATGCGCTGCGCCATATCCCGAAGCATGCCCGGAGTATTGGTCATGACATAGTCGGCTTCAGCAAAGTTCATGGTCCCGCAATCGAGGGTGGCAATTTCCGGCAAACACGCTTCCAAATGCGCTACCCGCTCAGCGGCAGAAACCATATCGGTTCCTTCGGGTTTAAGGGGTAAGGGCGCATCGGTGGGACCAAACACTAAGTCACCACCCATCCCGGCAGTCAGATTCACAACGACATCAACCTCCGAAGCCCGAATACGCTCCACAACTTCTCGGTACAGGTGAACATCTCGTGAAGGGACGCCGGTGTCGGGATCACGAACGTGACAGTGGACGACCGCAGCACCAGCGCGAGCGGCGTCAATTGCCGACTCGGCAATTTGCTGAGGACTGCGCGGCACCTTATCGCTTCGATCCTGAGTACTGCCAGACCCCGTGAGGGCCGCCGTAATAAATACTTTTTTTCGCATGGCCAATGGCATAATTAAATTCGCTTTTGTAGGTGAATAAAATGCGTCAGCGCCATCTCGCGCGCCGCTTGTTGCTATTGCTTAACGGCCTGCACCGTTAACTTCAGGTCCATGACTGCGGTTCAAAGCCCGGGCCCGAGACAGAATTTCATCGCGATCAATATAAACACCCTGCAAGTGCCGTTTGCCAGATCCTGAGAAACCTTTGCGACCGTGCATCACGCGGCGATTATCGAAACACATAATATCCCCCGCTCCCAGTCGGAAGGTCAGCTCAAAACGCGGATCGTCGGCAAGCTTGTGAAAGCGCCGCAGGGCCTCATAGGCTTCTGCAATATCGCATTCGGGCATATCTGGAAAGGCGCGAACCGGATAAAAAGCCCGCAAGGTAGGAAACGCATGCATCCCAGAAGTATCAATAATCGGCGCTGACCACCGATGATCAATACCGGGCCCCCGATTGAAAAAGACCCAGCGCCGGGTGGAGAGTAATTCGTAATCAGCCGCATGGTAGGTCTGCAACTCCTGAACCAGGGCAGCACCATCTGTCAGTGTTGACTCGCCGCCATCGGCCTCGTTAACGAGACAATGAAGAAACTGGTAACCGGGGGGAATTTCTCGGGTGGGCAGGTCGGTATGAGGCCCCAGACGCAGCCCCGTATTCGCCGTGGTATTCGTTTTAGCATCACCCGCCAAACTAATGTCTGCGATGACATCCCATAACGCGCCGAAGTTACTGTCCCGAACCGGTCCAATTCTGGCGGCAAGCTTATTGAGAAACCCTTCCTCACTCGGTGCGTTCTCAAGCACGCACACGCCATAGCGAATTAAATCGTTCAGGACCTCACAAAGCTCTGCATCACTTTCTAGAGCTCCAGAGGCCTGTCTACGCGGTGGCTGGGGCAGGATTTTTGCATCCCAGGCCTCTGGTTTGGGTAACCAGCTTTCAGGTAGGTGCTGGCCATCGGCAATATGGCGCAGCCATCCAGCATGGTAAACACAGCGCTGTGCCTCAGGTTGCCAAAGAATAGAGAGATCACCGGCATCGGTAACATCAGCAAGGCCCATGGTCATGGCATCGGTAAGGTCTGCCGGGTCCAACAGACCTTCACGGGTTGCAGGATCAATACCGCCCAGACCCAAAGCATTTTCACGCAGCCAAAATCGATGACAATGCAGGCGCTGGCCGTCATCCCAGCTTAGGTGAAGAAAGTCTCCATGATGCTCCACCGCGGCCAAGGGTGCTGCGGGGTAAGCGTAAAAATCGGGGACATCAACCCTGTTATTAGTATTGTGCATTTGAGTCATACCCGTCTCCATGGCAATACTCATCTCTATCTTTTAGTTATTCGGCTTTTAGTCATCCGGCTTTTGGCCTTCGGGCTTTCGGCTTTGGGTTATTTGGGTTATTTGGGTTATTTGGGACAGTAGTGGCGAGCGCGGTCTATCGTCAATAGAGCAAGACCTTCCCCCGACCGGCTACAGCCCACAATCAACCGCTACTCAAGATCCCATTAACCCACGAGTCCAAACTTGATGCCGCAATCCGTCCGGACCAGAAGGTACTCCAATCCCGTACGCTACGTCAGCATTTATCAGCGCCTTCCAGTAAGTTTTTATCGTCTTTTCGGGCATCGACTGAAATTCTTTACCCCCCAAAAAAAGCTGATATCCAAGCGTGACTATGTGATTTGGGTAAAAAGCAGGTGCTTTGGTGGACCGTGCGCGGGATACTAAGGGGCATCAGCTAGCTCAATTACCCCCATTGTTAAGGACGATTTATGTTTCACACGCAATGCCTCACCAAACTTGGCACCCTATGCCTGCTATTCCTGAGCATGCAGTTGCCGGCGCAAGAACCCGCGCCCCCGCGTTACGAGACCATGGTGGAAGATTTATTGCGCGACAGTATTGCCCGAGAAACGGTCCACGGTTTGGGTCAAGTTCCAGCCTATGCCGAATTTTTACGCAAACAGTTTCTAACCGCTGGCTTTAATCCCGAAGACGTCACGATAGTGCCCTACAAGGGCACCGCATCGCTCATCGTGCGCTACCCCGGGGACGGCAGCAGCAATCGCCAACCCATTCTGTTTTCGTCCCATATGGATGTGGTACCGGCCGACCCCAATGACTGGGTGCGCAATCCCTTTGAGCTGCAAGAAGACGAGACCTTTTACTTTGGCCGTGGCGTAGTCGACAACAAATTTGACGTCTCGGTACTCACCACCCTATTTATTTGGCTTAAAGAAGACGGTTACGTTCCCAGCCGTGATCTGGTCATTGCCTTCACCGGAGATGAAGAGTCTTTTCAAGAGACGGTTCAACAGCTAACCCGAGACCACCGTGAAGCGATTAATGCCGAGTTTGCATTTGTTGTAGACGGCGGCGGCGGCGTTCTCAACGACGCAGGAGAGGCCATTCAATACAAGGTTGGATTTGCCGAAAAGACTTATGCCACCTTCGCCGTCACCGCCCGTAACCCCGGCGGCCATTCGTCTTTACCGAGGTCAGATAATGCGATTTTCGATCTCACCGATGCGCTGAAACGGCTGCAACGTTTTCGTTTCCCTGTGGAGACCAATGAAATCACCCTGACCTACTTTGAGCGAACCGCGCCGCTGCTGGGCGGGGAAGTGGGGGCTGCCATGGCTCAACTCGTTGCTGATCCATCGAATGCAGAGGCCATCGAGGTGCTGCGTCAGAAGCCTGAATACGTGGGAACCTTGGGTACAACCTGTATTCCCACCATGCTGGACGGCGGCCACGCTGAAAACGCCTTGCCTCAATCGGCGACTGCCACCATTAATTGCCGAATTTTTCCCGGCAATGCCGTTGCCGATATTATGGGTACCCTGCAACGAGTCGCGGAGAACCCCGAACTTGATTGGAGCGTTGTCGGCATGCCGGTTTCCAGTGACGCCTCTCCTTTTAACAGCGAAGTCATGGATGCCGTTAAAGCAAGTCTCGAGCCGATTTATCCCGGCATACCGGTCATTCCGCAAATGGGTTCGGGTACCACCGACGGTGCATTCTTTCGGGCAGCCGGTATTCCCAGCTATAGCCTGACGGGTATTTTTATCAATCCTAAAGACGCTTTTGCTCACGGACTAAACGAGCGCGTTCCCAAAAACAGCCTACGCCAATCTCTCATCTTTTGGCGGTCGATGGTTGAGGAACTCGCGGGGGCTTCAGGCACCCCCTAACGATAAAATCCGTTGAGCTTTAGGTGACCGCCTAAATCCTGAAAACTTAGTTCAGGCTAAAGCGTCGTCGTCAGTCAGGGACAACCCGGGTAAAGTGGTAAAAACACCTAAAAACAAGGGGTCGATCGGTGATCTGAGAGCCCCTTTTGGTCACCGAGACCTACCGCGGTAACCGTTGCCGCCAATCGCCGCAAAATCTGCCAACACTTACCAAAAATCGTGCTTGTCCCAGACGTGATTCTGACGAGAATGCTGCTCTCCTTTTTACACTTCGAAGTCGCAATCATGGGCAGCCTGCGTTCCGTATCCTCTTTACTGTTGACCACAGCTTTTTTGCTGGCGGGGCACGGTCTACATATGACCTTTCTACCTCTGCGGGCGGTGGAATTGGGTATGTCGACAATGCTGGTGGGTCTAAGCGGCTCAGCATACTTTGCCGGATTCCTCACGGGCGCACTCGTGACGCCTCGAATTATTGCCAACGTTGGTTACATTCGTAGTTTCACCGCGCTCATGGCGACATTCGTCTGCAGTTTCCTCGTACTGAGCTTATGTGACGGTGGGGTGCTATGGATTGTGGTGAGGTTTGTCTTGGGCGCGGCAATGTGTGGTGCCTACACCGTGATCGAAAGCTGGCTTACCGCGCAAACCGACCCGAAAGCACACGGGCGGGTCCTATCGATTTATACGGTCATCGTACTGGCCTCTATGGCACTGGGGCAGTATCTATTGAATCTGACCGACAGCAATCCGCTGCACCCCTTCATCTTAGTTGCACTCATGGTGGGCCTGGCGATTATTCCCGTCAGCCTGACGCGTTCTCCGGCGCCGGCCCCCGTGCCCGCGACGCGCTTCAGTTTCTCCAAGCTTTATCGTCGATCCCACACCGCCTTTGCCGGCGCCTTAGGGTCAGGATTAATCATGGGTAGCTTTTGGTCGCTAGGGGCTGTCTATGTCCTTGACCTCACCAGCGACCCAAGCTTTGTGCCTTGGTTCATTTCCGCCAATATCATTGGCGGCGCTCTGGCCCAGTACCCTATTGGCGTAGCATCAGATCGTATCGACCGCCGCTATGTGCTGACATTTCTGTGTATTGCCTGCTGTGGAACGGCACTGGCACTGTCACAAGCCGTCGAGCAAAGTACGTTACTTTGGTGTTCCGCCGCCTTTGGCGCAGCGGGTAATTCTCTATACGCCGTGTCGCTGGCTAAGGCTGCCGATAACTCTAAACGCGATGAGTTCGTTATGTTGGGCTCCTCCGCGCTTTTGCTAAACGCCTTGGGAGCCTCAGCGGGCGCTTTGCTCTTCGGTTTTGCGATTCGCTGGTTTGGCAACGAGTCACTCTTTATCGCAGTAGGACTCTCAAGCCTGTTGTTCGGTGTCTTTACGTCACTACAACCGCGAGGTAAGACCGCAGTCGCAACCGAGGAACAAAGCGAATTTGTGGGCACCACCTCGGCCATGGCCCCTATTGCTTTACAGCAAGATCCTCGCTCGAGCGAGTCGGAGACTAACCCATCAGCAGACGACTATGTGTCTGACAGCACCGCGCAAAATTCAGAATCCGGATGCAGCATGACACGGGAGTCTTCAGAAAAGATTACGGCTTTTTGATCGGTCGGCTGCCACTGCGGCCAGACCATCAGATCAGGTCCGTTGGGATCGCCTTGGGAAATAAAGCGATGCCAATAACCCACCATCATTTCCGTGAGGGCGTTATCAACAGCCTCGGTGGGTAGCCAGGCATCGTGCCGATCAAAAACGTAGGGTAATTCCGCACCGTGGTAGGCACCAATGCTGTCAAAGTTTGGGCGAACCCGATCAAAACGATAAACAAAAACACGACCACCCGCCGAACCCATCGCATCTGCTAGGATCAACGAAGGACACAGAAAGGTCACCGCGGTTCCCAATCGATCAAAAGTGGTGCGCTCATCGAGGCCATCCCCCGCAGCTGCAACGACTGCAGACCAACGGTGAGCTGGGATACGGTCCTGTAGATATGAAGCAACCGTTGCTTCGGGTTTGATATACATCAACGACTCATTGGCATTGGTCCCGATGATGATATTCAGAGGAGGTAAGTCACCGTCGGCAACCCGCTGCTGTAAGGTGCGCGGCAAACTTTCGGTATCTTCAATAGCGCCGAAGCGCATGCCGCTATAAATTTCGCCCGTGACGTCCATAAGTTTTTGCGCCGGTAGGTCCCGTAAACCTTCAAGGGAACCTTCTGGACCCAACAGCGCTTGCTGCAGTTGCTGTGCTCGAGATCGGGTTTCTTTGGGTGTTGGACCCCCGACTGCAGGCCAACCCCCACTCTGATGAATAACCCCATGTATTTTAGTCCCACTCAGTGGCGACAAAGCGAGATGTAGCGCGTTAGCAGCGCCTGCAGATTCCCCGGAAACGGTAATCCGCTCAGGATCCCCGCCAAACTTGGCAATGTGGGTATGTACCCAATCTAAGGCCAGAGATAGATCATGCAACGCCAGGTTTCTCGTGGTCATTTCGGGGTGGTTCATCCACCCAAATACACCCAGTCTGTAGGCAACGGTCACTACTACCGCACCTTTTCTAGCCAGCGGCCCGCCATGATAGTTGGGTTCATAACTCCAGCCCCCGGTATTTGAACCTCCGTGAATAAACATCAAAACCGGGCGCAGCTGCAGATCATCAGACCGTTGGCTGTGCAACGTCGCGTCATCAACATCAGTCCAGACGTTGAGGTACAAACAATCCTCCGAGTACTCGGGGCCTTCCATCAGCGCTGGATCTACCCCTACCCGCCGCATCATGCCGTGATACCAATTCAGTCCGCTACCTGACTGCATGCAGGCCGGGGCGAATTGTGTCGCATCGAGCCTCCCACCATCGAGAGCATAGGGTACCGGGCGCTGCCATCGGGCCTCCCCTACGGGGGGCTTAGCGAAGGGTATACCCAAGAAGCCTGCGGTTCCCTGTGCATCACGAGTTCCGATAAGCACCGTGTCTGCCAATGTAACCTGTGGCAGTAACGCACGGGTTATCCCTAGTTTTGGCTCCGGGGCTTCCCCACCCTTATCTGTGTTGTCACAGCCAGCAAGAAACAGACAAAGGCAAATCAGCTGGAACCACAACAGCGGATTATCGCGACGACCTAGGGTACTTTGACGACAACACATCCCTCAGTCCCTCCAGCCTCAATACACTCATGAGCTTGAACCATCGCTTCAAAAGGCAGTACAGCGCTCAGCCGATGTTTAAGTTTATCGGCACTCAGAGCTGCTTGAGTATCGGCAATCGCCTGCTGTTTTGCCGTCTCAGGCATGTCATACACAATAACTAGCCGCAGCGTGAGATCCATGAACATGAGGGTTCGAAAAGGCAGTGTCGGTTCGGGCACACGGGTACTTGCATAGGTGGCAATAACACCACCGGTAGCAATGCACTCAATGACCTCCGGAAGGTTAGCGCCAAACTCGACATCAACAACCCGTTGCACCCGCTCCCCTTGAAGCTGCTCACGAAGCTGCACTCCCCAACCCGGCTGGTGATGATCGACAACAACTTCAGCGCCTAAATCAAAACACAGCGCCCGATCACTGGGGTTCCCCGCTGTGGCTACAACCCGAGCACCAAAGTACCGAGCCCATTGAATGGCATAATACCCAACGCGACCTGCACCACCCGTCACCAGCAGCCACTGTCCTGTCACAGGCCCGTCTGCAGTGACGCAGCGGTGGGCCGTCATTATAGGAATACCGATACAGGCACCAACCTCAAAAGAAGCGCTGTCTGGCAGGGTCGGTGCGCGGTGACTGTCAATGCAGACCCACTGTGCAGCAGTACCACCTGAGCGACCATGCTGTGCCTGATAAACAAAAACCCGATCACCCACACGGGCCGGGGAAACGCCATCACCGACAGCTTCAATGACCCCGGCACCATCGCTGTGGGGAATCACAGGCCCAGTATCGAGTAAATCGGGAAATGCTCCCGCACGTTTCTTCACGTCGGAAGGGTTGACCGCCGTGGTGTGCATACGCACCAAGACTTCCCCCGCGGCGGGCTGCGGCATTGGCCGATCACCCTGCTCTAATACCGCTGCTGCCTGCCCAAACTGCTCAAACCAAAATGCCTGCATGGAACTTTTCCCTATGCCCAGTGACGCTTAACCCTCAAGGATCGAGCCAGTTTGCTAATGACTCTGTATGGCCGTCGATGGCTATCGCCTGACCAGATACCTGCTTACCCCCGGGACCCGCAAGAAAACACACCATCGCTGCAATATCCTCGGGATCAGTGAACTGGCGTAACGAACCCTGCCGCTGATACACCCGACGAATATCCTCCGGTGCCAGTCCCCTCGCCTCGGCGTCCCGATGAATAACCCCTTCAATTCTAGGGCCCGATACGCTCCCCGGGCACAGAGCATTCACCCGAATGTTCCAAGGGCCCAATTCCATTGCCCAGGTCTTAGCCAAACCAATAGCAGCCCATTTAGAGGCGGCATAAGGCGAACGTAATGGACAACCCGACAGGCCCGCATTAGACGACATATTGATGATAACGCCGCTGCGCTGTGCCTTCATGACAGGAATAGCATGTCGCGTCATATAAAAGAGACTATTGAGGTCGGTATCGATCGTCCGCTGCCAATCATCAACCGCAAGATCTTCAAGGGCACCTTGTGGACCGGCGATACCCGCGTTATTCACCAGCAAATCGAGGCGCTGATGCCGAGCGCGAAATGCGCCAAAAGCGCTGTCGACCTGCTGGGGGTCAGAGACATCACATACAGTAGCGCTACCCTCACCATAAACACGCTGAAACTCGGCGACATGATGAGGGTCAATATCAAGAACAAATAGACCGTAACCCAGCGCGTGGAGTGACTGGGCAATCGCTAGACCAATACCTGAGCCTCCCGCAGAAATAATCGCTACCGGTTGATCAGACGACATGGGAGTCCCCTCGCTGCTGGACCATGACTGATTGGGTGGCAAATAACACGGGCAACGCAGCCCGGCCGACCGGCTTCACCCGCCTCGCCAATAATGCATTCAACTGGCTGTAATCGTCGAGAAAACACGACTACCGTCCTTAAACTTCGCCGGAACGATCGGGAACACTTTGGCTCTGGCGGTCTGCCTGCAAGGATTTCAGCAAACCATAACCCGCGGGCCACAGCGTCAACACCAGAGGCAGTGACACGACCAACACGGCCGTTTGAGCCTCGCGAATACCCCCGGCATACATCAACGCAATGGGTAATATCGCAAGCGCAATCGCCCAAAATAAGCGATGCCAGCGGGGCGGATCCTCAGAAGGATGTAATTGCTCGGTGGCGCTCGCGGCAAGTGTGTAAGACGCGCTGTCGTAGGTGGTTGCACAAAAAATCACCGAAACAAAACACAACAGTCCAATGATTAGCCCTGCGAGAGGCAGGGTGTCGAGTCCGGCAATAATGGCGGCATTGCCGCCGGAACTTTCCATGACGGCCATAACATCGAGCTCACCCTGAACCTGTAGACCAAGACTGTGGTTCCCCAGCAGCATATAAAACAACCAACAGCCCAGAGACCCAAGCACCAACATGCCCAGAACAACCTCTCGTATGGTTCGGCCTCGAGATATGCGACTGACAAACAGACCCACAAAGGGGCCATAGGACACCCACCACGCCCAGTAAAAAATGGTCCAATCTTCGACAAACCCGGAGCGTCCAATAGGGTCGGTCCAAAATGTCATGGCAATGGTGTTTTGCAGCATATGGCCCACAGAGTTAATAGCCATACGCAGCAGGAACAGGGTGTCCCCTGCAAATAAGATCGTCACCAAAAGCACCAAAGCCACAATCATATTGAGGTCGCTGAGCCTCCGAATTCCTCGGCCCAGCCCCAGAGCGACGCTGGTGGAAAAGATGACAACGCAGAGGACCACCACGGCCATCTCTAGACCAAAGCTCGCTGGCAAACCCGTGAGCCGCGATATTAATGCCGCAATTAACGGCGTAGAAAAACCCAGCGAGCTCCCTGCACCGCCAATTAATGCCACCATGAACATGCCGTCCATGAGTTTTGCCGCCCAACTGTTTTCCCGACCTTTCAGCCAGTAATCTGCCGCCGTGCTGTATTTCAAATAGGGCACCCGCCGAACATAAAACGGGTACGCAATCGCCAGTGTGGGCAGGCAATACAGCGCCCAAGCGACAATACCCCAATGGTGCATACCGTAGGACGCCGCCCACTGGAAGGCTTCAGGGGACTTAGGTTCAGCACCAAAGGGAGGCGCTGCGGCATAGTGCGCCCATTCGATACCGCTCCAGTACATAAGTCCCGCACCAATTCCCGCGGCAAATAGCATCGACGCCCAGCTTGTGAAGCTGAATTCCGGTGGTCCGTCTCCCAGACGAATTCCCGAATGCGGTCCAAAGGCGAGGTATAGGGATACGCCCAGAGCTGTCGCGCCGGTAAGAATATAAAACCACCCAAAGGTCTGCCCAATCCAGCTATACGCAGTTTTTAACAACAGCGCGCTGTCTTCAGGTAGCAACAGTAGGGGTATGGAGATACCCAGTAGTACAGCAATCGTAAGCGTAAAATTGAAGCGGTCTACCCGAGGAGTCATAGCCATGGCGTCGTTTTTATTGTCTGTTACCTACTGAAGCTCGAGCTTAACACCTCCGGGTGATTTGACGACTGTTGGTATCTGCAAGTGGTACCCGTGGGGCATAAGCCCATACTCTAGCTCTGCACCCTCAGAAACGATTGCATTCTACCGATACACCCCGCATTGTTCCGTCACGCGCTAAGAATAAAACAGCATCTGGGGGAATGATGCCGCAACAAAATCCTGACCAAGTCGAAAAAGGACCTTCAAGTCTAGACGACTGCCATCCTCATCACCGCATCCTGTTTGATCCCATTAAGATCGGACCGGTCGTTGCACCCAACCGCTTTTATCAGGTTCCTCATGCCAGTGGCATGACCGAGTCCAACCCAAGAGTTCGAGCTGCTTTTCGAGGGACCAAAGCAGAGGGTGGCTGGGGCGTAGTTAGTACCGGGGCGGTATCGATTCATCCCAGCTCCGATGATTCACCCCTACCCTTCGCTAGGCTCTGGAACGACGCCGACATTGCCTCCCATGCGTTAACCACTGAAGCCGTCCACAAGCATGGAAGTCTGGCCGCGGTTGAACTGTGGCATGGCGGCGCTGTGGTCATGAATCGAACCTCGAGATTGCCGCCGCTGTCACCCTCGGGCGTGCCATGGGCGGCAACGCACATTGGGTTCATGGGACAGCAGCGACCCAAGCCTATGGACGGTCGGGATATTGATGCCGTGCTCAATTGGCAGCGTGCGGCGACGCGCAGGGCGCTCGATGCGGGCTTTGACATCATTTATGTCTACGCCGGTATGGGGTATCTCGGCTATGAGTTTTTGCTTCCCGAATACAACTGGCGCACCGATGGTTATGGCGGCAGCCTAGAAAATAGAACGCGCTTTGTTCGGGAGATGCTCGAAGTCACTCGGGATGAAGCCGGTGGCCAGGCCGCTGTCGCCTTGCGAATTAGCCTTGAAGAACTTCGGGCCAAACCCAGTGACCACTACGCAAGTGAAGCCCATGGCGTGGTCAGCCTGCTCTCTGATGTCCCTGATTTATGGGATGTCAAAATGGACTCCAGTCCCAACGATTGCGGCGCCTCACGGTTTCGCCCAGAGGGCGCCCACGAGCCTATCATTGACTTTGTCAGAACCGTAACCGATCGGCCGGTTGTGGGTGTCGGCCGATTTACCTCCCCTGACACCATGGTCTCGCAAATCAAACGGGGCGTTCTCGATTTGATTGGTGGCGCTCGGGCCAGCATCGCCGACCCCTTCCTGCCCGAGAAGATACGCAAAGGCGAAACCGATGCGATTCGTGAGTGTATCGGGTGCAATATGTGTATCGCGAGCTGGCATGACGGCGTACCGGTACGTTGCACGCAAAATGCGACCGCGGGTGAAGAGTGGCGTCGAGGCTGGCATCCCGAAAAGTTTCAACACACTAAAAAGCCGGAAACCGTGCTAGTGATTGGCGGCGGCCCTGCCGGCCTAGAAGCCGCACTAGTAGCAGCCCGCCAGGGTTATGAGGTCACCCTCGCAGAACAAAGTAGCGACTGGGGTGGGCGGGTACTTCAAGAAAGCCAACTCCCAGGCCTGGCGGTATGGCGCCGGGTCCGTGACTACCGAGTGTGGGCGCTGTCGCAACTGGGAAATGTGGGGATGTATACCGACAGCTCCATGGGCATCGATGAGATCAGCGACCTAGACTCCCAGCACATTGCCGTCGCCACGGGTGCCCACTGGACGAAGCATTTATATTCTCCCCTGGAAATTCCCTCGGTGCCGCTGTTGGGGCCTCAGGTATTCACCCCCGAGGATGTTTTCGCGGGTCGAGTAACTGGTGAACGTATTCTGGTCTTCGACTACGACAACTACTACCTTGGAGGCGTCATCGCCGAACATTTTGGGCGAGAGGGCGCGCAAGTTGTGTATGCAACGCCGGCGGGTCATGCCTCTGCCTGGACGTTTATGACTAACGAGCTACCCTATGTTTACAAAGCCCTTGGCGAACAAGGCGTGGAAATTCTGACGACAACAAACCTTGACCACTTTGATGGACGTCAAGCTCAACTCAGCAATCTATTTAACCAGCAGCCCCTGGAGCGCACTATTGATGCCGTTGTGATCGTTGGGCTACGCCAGCCCAACCTCGATCTGTACCAGTCGTTACAGCGGGCGCGCACAGGCGGCGACAAGCCAAGGGGCAACACTACTATCACTTTGATTGGAGATGCCCTAGCACCCGGGGCTATCGCGCATGCGGTTCACAGTGGCCATGATTTCGCTCGATCGCTTCTCGGTGGCGACGACATCTATTTGCGGGATGAGCCTATTACTTTGACCGAACCGCAGCCTGTATTTATCGAGAGCTAAAACTATGGCCTCAAAACACGATGGGATGAAATAGAAAACAGTCAATGGCAGGCGTAACGCTAGACACATTAGAGAAAACATTGCCTCGGGAGCATTATCTCGACGCTGCTTGTTATCTGAGGGAATATGCCGCTGTCTTTCATGCTGGTTGGGTTTGCATTGGCAGAACTGAGGCGCTCTCTGATGCCGGAGACTATCAAGCGGTTCGCTTTGGCGAACAATCTGTAGTCGTACTTCGCGGTGAAGACCAAGAATTAAAGGCCTTTTACAATGTGTGCCGCCATCGGGGTGCTGAACTGATTCCCATGCCCGACGCACAGACACGAACGGGTCACTTTGACCGACGCATTACTTGCCCGTATCACGCCTGGAGCTATCAACTCGATGGCACTCTACGCGGGACACCGCATTTAGCCATTGAACCCAGAGGCAAGGCGCTACACTCGGTGTCGGTAGCCGATTGGGGCGGCTTTATCTTTATCCGTCTTAATGATCGCCGCGGCGACTCTCTCGTCGATGCTTTGGGAGCCGGCACTGAGGGCATCAAAAATTATCCGTTAACAGACCTTCGTCTTGGACACAGCATTGACTATCGCGTTCACGCCAACTGGAAAGTTATTCTTGAGAATTACAACGAGTGCTATCACTGCGGCCCTGTCCATCCCGAACTGTGTAAAGTTGTGCCCGCATTCCGCCAGGGTGGGGGTGACCAGCTGGACTGGGACCTTGGCGTGCCTCACCGAGAGGGTGCCAATACGTTTACCGCCAGCGGCGATACGCTTCGAGCACCGTTTCCCGGGCTTAGTGATACTGAGAAAACTCATCATAAGGGTGAGTTGTTTTACCCCAATCTAATGCTCAGTTTGGCTATGGACCATGTGGCAGCTTTTTACCTCTGGCCAGAGTCTGCAGAGATCACAAACATACGCTGCGACTTTTTATTTCACCCTAGCGAAATCAACAAACCCAGTTTCGATCCTATGGATGCCGTCGACTTCTGGGACCTTATCAACAAACAAGACTGGTCAATCTGCGAGAGCGTGCAAAGGGGTATGCACAACGCCGTCTTTAAACACGGTTATTACGCACCGATGGAAGATTACAGCTTAGACATACGCCGCTATGTTACGGCCTGCCTCAATGAAGACAGCGCATCTCCCCATGAACCCCATAACACCATCGGTACCCCCTGAATGAGTAAACACCCATCGAACCGCCGGGCAGTGCGACAATGAATTGGCGGCAGATACCCGTGCGCTGGCGTTTGTTCGGTGTGTTGTTTTTACTCAGCTTTCTCTCCTACCTGATGCGGCAAAATATTCAGGTTGCTGGTGAACTCATGATGCCCGAGCTGCAGCTGAGCGAGCTGGAGATGGGATGGATTTATGCCAGCTTCATTTGGGGCTATGCCCTGTTTCAGTTGCCGGGCGGTATTGCTGGCAATCGATTTGGCCCGCGGCGAACCTTATTGGTTGTCGGTTTGCTGGGCGTATTGGCCTCAGGATTAACCGGGCTATTACCCGGGCTGCTTTTTCAATCGACAACCGGTGTTATCGCGGTATTAATGTTGGTGCGATTTATCATGGGCATAGCCCATGCGCCCATGTACCCCATTCAGGCCGCAGTCGTTGAACGCTGGTTTCCCGTGGGTCAGTGGGCGCTTCCCAATGCCGTATCGAGCACCGGCCTGACCCTAGGTGCGGCCGCGGCGCAGCCTCTGGTCGCTTTGGTTATGGTCTATTGGGGCTGGCGCACCTCTTTTTACGTTTTCATTCCGCTGGGGTTAGGGCTTTTCGGTCTATGGTGGTGGTACGCACGTGACAACCCGATCGAGCATCCAGCGATGAGTGACGAGGAGCTCCATGTCATTCAGGCCAACCGTGACAACCTGACTCAAGAGGCTGGATTTGATGCCTGGAAAACGTTGATTCGAAATCGTGAAACGCTGCTGCTTACCTTTTCTTACTTCGCCCTAAACTACGTTTTCTACCTATTCTTTACCTGGTTTTTCCATTACTTAGTAACAGAGTTGGGATTTAGTATTCTCGAAACCGGATTTCTAGCGGCCTTACCCTGGGTCACTGGCGCCTTCGTAGCCACCTTGGGAGGCCTCACCTGCGATGCTTTGTGCCGACGCCTTGGACCCAGCTTGGGCTGCCGTATCCCGGCCATGGTAGGGCTGATAAGCGCAGCCTGCTTTCTCTATGCAGGGCTTTATTCAACCTCGCCCTACGTGGCGGTCGCACTGCTGTCACTGTGTTTCGCATCGACACAGTTTGCAGAGGGCGCCTTCTGGTCGGCACAAACTTTCGTTGCCGGACCCTATACCGCGCCCGCCTGCGGCTTGATGAATACGGGGGGTAATGCAGCGGGTATTGTCGTGGCACCCCTAATGCCGTTTCTGGCGCAGCACGTGGGCTGGGTCGTGGCGCTATCAACCGGCAGTGGCATTGCGCTTATTGGCGCTTTACTTTGGCTATTTATTCGGGTCGATCACCCGTTTCAGCCCCAGCCTCGCACCGTGCAACCATGACCCCGACTTTAAGGATTCACTTCCAGCCCATGCCATTAACAACCGCCGTCACCAATTGACTTGTGAGCCGCCGACACCCTGTTTACCATGATCTGACCGGAGGCCATGGGTTGCCTCAACTCACGGTCGTTGGGCGCACCAGTCAATCGGCAAGGAGCCACTATGATTCCAAGATTTAAAGCGGGTCAGGACGAACATCAGTGGGCCAATGCTCTGCTTGAAGTGGGGGCTATTATCATTGAGCAAGCGGCAACAGAAGCCACTATCGACGCCTTTAACCGAGACCTGCAACCTGAATACGAACGCGTCGGCGCCGAATTTCAGAACGACTTTAATGGCTATCGGACGCGCCGTGTCGGTGGTATTGCGCAGCATTCTGCCGAATTTCAGACCCTATTTACTCATCCTTATGCTATGGCTCTCGCCGATGCAGTTTTGGGATCTCGCTGCGAAGTGATTCGAGTAGGCAGTACCACCGCCATTGAAATATTGCCCGGAGAAGATGCCCAGGTGCTTCATGCCGACGATACGATTTACCCCAAGGAGTACCTACCCTTTGAGGTCCAAATTTCGGTGCTGTGGGCCCTTGATGATTTCACTGAAGAAAATGGCGCTACCCGGGTGATTCCCGGATCACACCTTAACGGCCTCCATTCCAACGACCCTAAGCAACCCAGTTATCCTGCCGCAATGCCGCGGGGCTCTATGGTGGTATACCTCGGATCAACACTTCACGGTGGCGGTGCGAATCACAGCGACAAACCCCGCAAAGCGCTGGTCAATACCTACACCCTGGGTTGGCTGCGCCAAGAGGAGAATCAGTACCTAACGCTGCCCAGTGAAGCCGTTGCCGTGCAGCCTGAGAATGTCCGTCGGCTGTTGGGCTTTCAGGCCCACGGTCCAAACCTGGGCGTGTGGCCCGAAGATCCTGACGGTAAATGGTTTGAGTCCTAACCCTTCGGTGGAATCATCACCCTCTACATGCTCACCCTCTGGTGAAACCGTAAGCTGGCAGTCGCGGTACCAGCGTTATTTGAAGTGGCCCATCTATGGCCTGCTTTTTATCAACTTTCTGCTTTATGTTTTAGAGGATTCACAGACTCTAGCCAGGCAGGGCTATGAGTCTATTTGGGACATTACTTCAGCCTATGCCAACTCACTCGATGTGGCGGCTTGGTTTGGCTTACTGCTCGTGTTCGAAGTCGAAACCTACTGGCAGCACATCTATGCGATTCGCCGAGTACGCTGGCCCCTTAACCTCATGCGCATGGCTTGCTTTGGCGTCTTGGCCCACACTCTGGTGGTTTACACCGGCGAGTTACTGAGTGCTGTTGAACCGACGAAAGACTTTCAGATAGAGGCGTTCTGTGGTCAACCTGATACCACGCTTTATCAGCTACACAACCAGGTATACACGCCGTTATCGCCTCAGGATTGCCACGAACGTGTAGCCGCCGAGAATTTAACGCTTTTGCTTAACGCCACAACAGCGGTGACCGATGAGGGTTGGCGCATTGCACTTACCCAAGCCTTCGTCTCGTTTATCGAGTGCGCCTCGTGGCTGGCTGCGGGTTTAGCATTAGCAGGATCAGCCTTTCTTAGGCGCCGACAAACCTATACCGGCAGAGCCGCGGCTTTAGTACGGCGCGCACCCCATATTAGCTACTGCCTTATTATTTGCTGCGCATTAACCTGGGGCTGGTACGGAAAATTTCTGTATACCTACGACAGCCTACTGTGGCTCGGTGGTTTTGCGATGATTGAAGCGAATCTTTCGACCTGGCGGCAGCGCCTTCAGCAACTAATGGGACGGCAGAAGCGCCACCGCCATAACTGACAAAAAGTGGGGGTTAAACCACCTCAGATAACGTATGCAAATACCAGTGAATAAACTGTTGCAGCGTCTCTTCGAACTCAGAATGATAAGGGCCAGGCTCAAAAAAGCGCGAATTCACGCCCAAACTATTGCGAGTGATGATGTATTCGTCTTCCAAGGTCGTGTGGTGCCACAGCCAGGTCAACTTTTCTAGATCGTAGTCTTTACCCTCAACTGCATCCCCTCTTACGAACCAAACGAGCTCCATATCAGACTCGGTCAGTGAGCGCGGTAAAAACCGGTAGAGCACGCAGTGATCAGGATAATTCAGCATAAAGCTGAGGGGGCCCATCTGAAAGTCGCCGGCCCCGCCGTCGTAATCCTGAAACTGCCCCATGAGTGGCGCTACGGGCTGGCCGTCTTGACTACCGGTTACAAAGCCCTCGTACAAACCGTAACGCATGGTATGAGCGCAAGTACCAAAGTTATCAGCGTCGAGATAAATTTGGGTATGGGTTTGGGAGATACCGTCGATACCTGTCTTAGCATCGGAATTTTCCAGTATTTTGGCCACAACCGGCGCCGACTTCTCTTCTAGGTCTTTTAAGGTGTGCAGCCGCGCGTATGCCCTATGGGAGGTTGCACAGTGGTAGCACTCTAAATAATTTTCAATGGCGAGCTTCCAGTTGGCCTGAACACGATAAGTCTGCCGATGAGCCACCTTGGCATTGGCTAAGTCGTAAGCGCCTAGGGGAATACGCATTTTATCGAGGGAGGCAACAAGGTCAGCAGCATTAGGGTCGCAATTGATAAAAACCATGCCCATGTACTCGACACAGCGAACCGCCTTAAGACCAAGCGTCGTTTTGTCGAAGTCGGGCATGATGTGGGTTTCGCGTGCGGCTTTAAGCGAACCGTCTAAGTCGTAAACCCACCCGTGATAGGGGCAGACAAACGTTTTTCGGTTGCCCGTTGTCGCCTCACAAACCCGCGAACCACGGTGGCGACAAATATTGTGCATGGCTTTGATCGAGCCATCTGTGGTGCGCACGACGATAATGGCATCCTCGCCAATCTCTAGCAGCTGGTAGTCACCGACATTGGAAATTTCGCTGGCGTGTAATGCATAAATCCAGCTTTTAAAGATCAGGTGCTCTAACTCGAGCTCATGAACAAGGTGCGAGCGATAAAAATAGGGGTCAATGGCGTAGTCGGGACGCAATTGCTCGGCAGCGAGCTTCTCACGCAGCTGATCGGTTGAGTCATCGACATGTGTGGCAATAACAGACATAACAGTTACCCAGGCACTCCTGTAGGAGTCGCTATTTAAAAAGGAGGGGCCGGTGTTTGCCGCCTTCGCTTGGGGTTAAACAAGGGACCGTCAATAACGCGACACGGTGCGAGCATCCGCGTCCAATGAAGTTCCCGCTGGTAATAGATTTCGGCGACCAACTCATCCCCAACCGCGCCATGGGGCATCTCAAGCTGGGCGTAAGCGATATTAGATTTCACCGTAGGACACCAAGCGGCTGAAGTTACCGTACCCACCACCTTGTCGCCCTTCATAATGAAAGAGTGTTCTGCAGGCTTGTTTCCCTCGATGTCGAGCATGGCAAAGCGATAGCGGGAGCCTTGAGCTTTTTCGGCAAGCAGCGCCGAGCGGCCGTTAAACAGCGGCTTGGAAAAGTCGACCAGCCACTCGAGGCCCAATTCAAAAGGGCTTCGAGTGCGTCCGTTACGAACCACCTCCTCGGCAGGAACAAAATCGACGTGGGCCTGAATAAATCCCGCTTCAATTCGAGCCATATCTAAGGCATAGGAACCAATAGGCTTAATTAAGTATTCACGCCCATGTTCAAATAGCTGATCCCATAAGGCCTCGGCCTGAGCCGGGGCTACCCAAACTTCATAGCCCAAATCTCCGGTGAAACCGGTGCGGCTCACCATCATGGGTGCACCTTCGAAGGTAAAGTGCGCAATACCAAAGGGCTTCAACTGATCAAGCCCGGTGCAACCCAGCAGCGTAAGAACCGTGCAGGAGGTTGGGCCCTGCACGGCCAGCCCCGCCAGGTCTTCGCTTTCGTTAGTAATGGTGACGTCGAAACCGAGCGTGCACCAAGCTAACCAGTCATCAGCACGCTGATAGGAACACAGCCTGAAATCCTGCTCACCCAGGCGAAAGATGGTGCCATCGTCCATGACCTGACCGGCATCATTGCACCACACTGCGTAGCCCACACGATTGATACCGAGCTTGCTGACGTTGCGGGTGACCATGCGATTGAGATACGCCTCGGCATCGGGACCGGTAATGCGGTACTTATTCATGGGTGATAAATCGAATACGCCCGTCGTGCTGCGAATCGCGAAGTATTCAAGTTCGACATCAAAGTAGGCATTGGGGGTTGTGTAACCCATCCAATTGCCCCAGTCATTCATGTCGCACATCGCCTCGACCCGTGAGTGGAACGGGGTAGGCAGGAGCATAATGTCTCGGCTTGAGGTAATCATGCGAAGGCTCCTTGCTTAATCATTTCCTTAGCGGCGTTACGACCCGGCAAGCCCATAAGGCTGCCCCCCGGATGAGCGCCAGCACCGCATAAAAACAAGCCATCAATCGTAGTTTTGTATTGGGTAGAACCCGGGAATGGACGCATCATGAGTGCCTGGTCAATCGACAGCTCACCGTGATGCCAATTGCCTCCGGTCATACCGTAGGCCGCCTCAAAATCGGGTGGTACGAGTAATTCGGAAGCGACAATCTGCCCTTTGATACCCGGCGCATAAGCTTCGAGCTGCTCAATAAGGTTATCGAGCACCGCCTGGCGATGAGCTTCCCATCCGCCTTTGGGTGCGTAAGGCAAATAGTGCACCAATGCGGTTAAAACATGCTGCCCATTCGGTGCCAGACTCGAGTCTTCGATACTGGGAATACTGATATCAAAGACCTGCTTAAGACCGCATTCAGCGTACTTCATGGGGTTAAAGGCACTCTCGATAGCGTCCATGGTCGGCGCGATAACAAGACGCTGGGACAAGGCTGCGGTATCAAGCCCCGAAAACGCCGGCAAATCTGACAACGCAAGGTGGAGCTTGGCCGTGCCGCTTCGCGTCCGGTATTGGGCCGCGCGACGGGCTGTTCCCGTTTCAAGGCGCTGGTAGCCCAATAGATCACG
>CALKNZ010000071.1 GCA_938091995.1 uncultured Luminiphilus sp.
ATTACTATGAACACTTGGACCTTTAAATCAGCCAAAGGTGCGCGCTGGCACAGTGGTGCTCTACTGTATGCGTTAACCGCCTATAGCGCAGGCTGGTGGCTTCTGTTTGAGGGCGGCGGACTGGGTTTTGTACCCGGGACCTTGCTATTGGGTCACGGCATGATCATTGCCGCCTATTTCATTCATGAATGCGCGCACAATACGGTTTTCACTACCAACAAACACAACGGACAGCTCGCCGCTGTTTTAGGCTGGTTCTGCGGATCATGCTACGGCACGTTTAAAGATATTCGGACCAAGCACTTAAGACACCATGTCGAGAATGATGACGTTATGTGGTTCGATTACGAGGGATTTTTCCGACGACATCCATGGGTTTACAAGGCCACTAGGATTCTCGAGTGGTTCTACATTCCCGCCCACGATATTCTCATGCACACCATCATGGTTTTTACCGCTTTTATCATCCCGCAACGGCGTAACCAGCTGACTCGGAATGTCACGGTCATCTGCATTCGCGCCAGTTTGTTGGCTGTCGTGACCTATATCAATCCACTCGCACTATTAGGCTACATCCTCGCCTATATGATCATGATTATCGTACTGCGTTTTGTGGACGGCCTAGAACACGACTACCCCTATAACACCAACCTGTTTGGAGGGCCCATATCAGAACACAAGGGTGATCTCGTCTGGGAGCAGGCCCACACCTTTAGTCCTATCCTATCCTGGCGCTACGAGTGGGTGAACTGGCTAATATTAAACTTCGGCTACCACAACGCACACCATGCCAAACCCACGGCTCCGTGGTATGACCTGCCCCGACTTCATCGAGAGCTCATTGGCGAAGACCCAGAAACCGTCATTCGTCTGTGGCCGCAGCTCTTGATGTATCACCGATACCGTACCTACCGTATTTTTCACGATGCACCGGGGATTCAATCAGTCAGTGGGCCCGCTTTTCTAAAAGCGGCTCAATCAGCACAACTGACGGGTGGCAATGCAGCCTCTTTTCTAACCGCGTTCTAACCTATGCCGCAGCAACTTGAAATTTACCAATCCCTCTGGGCCATGGAGCGACGTATTCCTGGTCAAAGTGAGAGCCCTCCAGAGGAGCATCTGAAGACAATTGCCGCGGCGGGATATCACGGTGCCTGCGTTGATCCCAATGTTGCAGAGATTCCAGACAGTCTGGCTTTAGCGCCCTATTTGGAAGATCTGGGACTCAAGTGCATGGTCAACGCCTTTCCTCACAGCGAAGACAGCCTGGAGCCCTTACTGGATATGGCGGCAGTGCTTAAGGCCACACAGGTCAATATCATTGCGCAGGTCATGCCTCGCTCACCCGAAGCAGCCGCACCTATAATTAACCAATGGCTCGAACTCGCTAAGCAATACCCCTTCCCAGTGCTAATGGAGACACACCGCAACAGCACCTTGAATGATTTATTTTACACCCTAGACGTCATCGCAAAAGTACCGCAACTACGCTTGTGTGCTGACCTGTCGCATTTTGTCGTCGATAGGGAGTTATCACTGCCACTAAGTGACATCGACGATCAATACTTCGATGAGATCATTCAGCGCTCCGACTCCTTTCAGGGCAGAATCTCTAACAATCAACAAATTCAAATTGCGCTCGAATTCGAGCAACACGCACCTTGGGTCGCGCAATATCTCACATGGTGGGAAAACGGCTTCCGCGGCTGGTCTAAGCGCAGTGCTTCAAATGACACCATGAGGTTTCTTGTGGAACTGGGCCCGCCGCCCTATGCAATTACCAACGCGCAACAGCGCGAACTGTCGGACCGGTGGTCTGAGGGGCTGTTAATAAAGCAGTGGGTGGAATCCTTATGGCAGAAAGTCACTGCCGGCTAGCGCTCGAGGGCCTACACAAAGGCTGTACTCAAGATAAACGCCTTATTCACCCCCATTAGAACCGCAAAGAACAACACGCCAGCGACGTTTCAGCGGGTCCTGAAAATACAATAAAACTTAGCGTTTAATGCGCGTCATACCCGGGTCAAACAGCGGACGCAGCGATGCATCAGCTGCATAAAAAGTGCCTGCCACCTCAATTTCCCAGTGATCGTCAACGACCTGCTGAGCAGTGATGGGTGTCTTTGACTCGATGAAGCCCAGCCCTACCGAGGCACCCAGACTAAAGCCATAGGCGCCAGCTCTTATGTAGCCCGCCACCTCTCCATTACGATAGACCGGCTCCGCATGATGCAACAAAGGCTCGGGATCTCTCAGCTTAAATTGTAAAAGTCGCCTTGTCGGTGTGCCCGCCGACTTTTGTTTTGCCAGCGCCTCCCGACCAATGAAGCCATCGGCTTTATCAAGCTTAACCGCGAAGCCGAGCCCGGCCTCCAGCGGTGTATCCATATTATCGATATCGTGACCGTAATCCCGATACCCCTTCTCTAGTCTTAGGCTGTTAAGGGCTTGTAGGCCCGCGTGCAGCAAGCCGTGGTTTGCGCCCTCTTGAACAATGCGGTCATAGACTTGTACTGCATGTTCAGTCGGTATGTAGAGCTCCCAGCCAAGCTCACCCACATAGGTAACACGTATGGCCCACACTCGGGCATATCCCAGATCAATTTGTCGTGCGTGTAAATACGGAAAGGCACTATCGCTGACATCTGTAGTGGTCAGAGCAGAAAGAAGCGCTCGAGCGTTGGGACCGTGAAGATTCAACTGCGCATAAGCCGAGGTGACATCTGTGATAAAGACGTGCTGCTCATCAGAAATGTGTCGCCCCATCCACATCTCTACGTGGCCATGAGCTGTGTCTGAGCACACCACCATAAAGCGGTCCTTCGCCAAACGGGTGACAGTAAGGTCTGCTTCTATACCACCCGTAATATTGGCCCACTGCGTATACACAATGCGTCCTGAGGGCACCGCAATATCGTTACAGCAAAGCTGATTCAAAGCCCGTTCTGCATCACGACCCTGAACAAGAAATTTACCCATAAAAGACATATCCATCAGAGCTACCGTTTCACGGCATGCCCGATGTTCAGCCTCGAGATAGG
>CALKNZ010000072.1 GCA_938091995.1 uncultured Luminiphilus sp.
CAAAACCAGCTCAGCCTTTGGCATGGTAGTGAGGGCCCTAGGCTATGGACAAAAGGTTGGGGTCATACAGTTTATAAAAGGCGTGCAGCTGTCAGGAGAGGAGCACTACCTTCGCGATCACTGTCCCGAAGTAGAGTTCTATCAAATGGGCACGGGTTTTACATGGGACACACAAGACCGCAGTAGTGATATTGCAGCCGCAGAGCGCACATGGGAACAAGCCGCAAACATGCTGTCTAATCCACAGCTAGATTTAGTCATTTTAGATGAACTGACCTATATGCTGGCTTTTGACTACCTATCAGAAGAAGCGATACTGCAGGCCATTAAAGCTAGGCCCGAGCATCAAAGTGTCGTGGTTACTGGACGCGGTGGCGGCAGCGCGCTACGCACTGTTATGGATACCGTATCTGAGATCAAAGACGTTGAACACGCCTATCGGGCGGGTATTCAAGCCCGCAAAGGGGTTGATTACTGAGTGAGGGGACCGTCTTTGGATAACGCTACAATACACTTTGGTTGGTTTCTGGCGTACAAGTTCTTTAACTCGTTGTTTTTAGGTTTATCGATTGGTGCGGTTTTCACGCTTTATGAACCGCTGTCACCGGCTATTTTTTCTGCCGGCGGTATTGGATTGGCCCTGGCGACACTGCTCATTGCGACGCAATATCATCGTTTGTTTAATCCGTTTTGGTTTTATCGTCTCTCGCTAACCGTCGAACTGGTTATTCTTTTTGGTGTCATCGGGGTTTTGCTCTACCCCATAGAGCAACCATTGGCGCTCTTTATTTATCTGGGCTATCAATTCACTTTTGCTTTGGGCAGTTACCTGGTTCGCTGCGAGACCCTACTCTTTGTCGACAACAAGCGGCTAACTCAACTCGATATCGCCAAACAAGTGGCTTACTTGGTTGGCATGGGCGCCTCTTGGTTGACCTATCAGATTTTCGAAACACAGTTTCAAATGACCGGAAAGGCGGCACAGGTGACCGCTATCCATTGGCCACTGCTAGGCATCGGAATAATTATCGTCTTTTGTTTAACTCGTGCTTTTCAAACATCCAACCAATTAGAAACCGGTTAAAAACGTTTTAAAGACGCAAGAAAAAATTGCATGTCCGCTCAGCACCTACTAAGTTAAGGGAAGTAGCTAAAGGAATAAAACCATGACGATGCGACCACTACTCCTGACCACGCTTACTTTTTTTATGGGTATTGGCGCTTTAAACCCACCGCTAAGTGCAGCTCAAACTGCTGGAACTCTCGCAAGCGACTTGTTAAGCACCGTTCAAGCGATTCGCTTAAGCGACGCTACCAACATCAAGGGCGATGACGACGGCACCCCCGCTAGTGATACTGATGGAGACGGCGTTACAGACGACGTTGATCTTTGTCCCGACACCCCCAACGGCGAAACCGTGGACAGCGACGGCTGTTCAGACTCACAAAAAGATTCAGATACAGATGGTGTCGCCGACGATATCGATCTTTGCCCCAACACACCGATCGGAGAATCTGTCGACAGTGACGGATGTTCAGCGTCCCAGAACGACCCTGAAGCCAGCGTTAAGCAAGTTTACGAAGATGACGTCGATAAGCTAATTGTGAGTGCCGCCGGCGGTTGCACCAGTTCCGGCTGTCATGGACGAGCAGGAGCACCTGGAGGTTTGCGGCTATATAGCGCAGGAGAAGACAATAACATAACACTCAACTACGAGTCCTTCGTGCGCTATATTGGCTCGAACTCTGCCGATAAACTGATGACTAAAATTTCTGGCGGAAGCGGCCACGGTGGGGGCACCCGATACGCCTCAGATACGGCGGAGTTCGCCACTATCGAAGCCTGGGCGATATCGGTTGAGGCCCTACCCTAGTAAATCGGGCTGTTCGGCCAAAATAACATCAAACATGGGCTGTCCACTGAACCAACCGGCCAGCGCATTACCCACTTGCTGTCGGGTGTGCTGTGCCATTTCTTCAGGTATAGCGCGCGGTACGCCTGCCGCCTCTGCAAGCAACTGTGCCTGACAACTGCGCTCCATAGTCACGTACCACCAACAGGCTTCTTCGACAGATCCCCCTACGGTCAAGTGCCCATGGTTTTGCATGATAATCGCCTTTTTTTGGCCTAGAACGTTGGCAAGGCGTTCCCCCTCGTTCATATCAACGACGACACCCGTATAGTCGTCAAGCAAGGCGTGGTCGTCATAAAATGCGCAAGCATCTTGTGTGATCGGATCGAGTAAACGTCCAAGGGATGACCAGGCTTTGCCGTAAATTGAATGGGCGTGGGCCGCCGCGATGACCTCAGGCCGCGCCCGATGGATCTGACCGTGTATGGTGAACGCAGCACCATTAAGAATGCCCTGCCCCTCAACAATCTGGCCGTCATGATCGACGCGAATGAGATCAGACACACACATCTGCTTGAAAGATCGACCCATGGGGTTCACCCAAAATGTTTCCGTATCGAGAGGATCTCGAACCGTAATATGCCCCGCTACGCCCTCATCAAACCCAAACTTACCGAAGATGCGCAGGGCTGCCGCTAGACGCTGCTTGCGAAAAGCTTGCTCTTCCTCGGGAGTGCGATGCCCTCCATCTGGACCTGCCAGCACCTCATCCGAGGCATTCATGACTAATTGGTTTACTTGCTGGTTCATGATTTGGTCTCGCTTTGCTCATTATCCCGCAACAGGGTGAATTCGACGGCCGCCGCGGGTAACGCGGCCTCCGGGGGCACGGTCGCCCCCGCTTCTAGCAATGACTGAATGTAGGCTTGCATTATCGGTCCGGGGCGCGCCGAAACCTCTTCTGGCCGCAAAGATTCACCACATTCGCTGCAGCTTATTTGCGGTTTGGAAAGCTTGCCACAGCCGGCATGCCAATACTCCGTTGGCGGGCCCTGCCCTTTGTCTAGCCAAGTATCCCCCCAGTTACCCAAGGTCATCAGAACCGGATACAGCCCTAAACCCATTCGCGTAAGCCGATACTCGTAGCGAACCGGACGATCACAATAGGGTACTCGAGTCATAACCCCAGCCTCGACCAAACCATTCAAGCGTTCGGCAAGGCGATGGCGGGTAACGCCTAGATTTCGACAAAACTCGTCAAAGCGCCGGGTACCCTTAAAGGCGTCTCGTATGATCAGGAGCGTCCAACGCTCTCCCACAATAGAAAGTGCACGGGCGACAGAGCAGACCTGCGAATCGATATTTTCCCACTTCATAGTCACAGCATGCGACGGACTAGAGCCTCAACACAAGACCTCTAGCGAAATTCCAGAGCACAAATGCTATAGCGCAGGCTTGCCATCTGGCGTGAAGACGCGCGCTGGCGTGTCAAAATAGTGAAAACGAAGCTAAGGAGACGCCCTATTTCGGCCCAACCCGTGGACTTCATCGTTGTCATTATCACAACTAGCCCTTGGGTCAGTCCCTGCAATAATATGACTGAAAATAGAAAAATCAGCTATACTTTTGACCAGCATTTCAAATCACATCAAGTGCTTCTTGCGCCAATTTCCCGAGCAAACACGGCCACAGACACTCGAATTTTTGGAGGATCACCCATGCGGTTTAACACCCAGAGAAAGTTACTTGCAGCCACCGTCGCACTGGTTTGTGCCGGTATACATGGCGCTAGCGCCCAAGAAGGCGATAGCGACTCGGTTATTGAGGAATCAGCGATAGAAACGGCGGCTTCGGACGAAGCGCCGCAGGCTCAAGTCAGCGTAGAAGAAGTCGTTGTCACCGGGTCACGATTGCGTCGAGATACCTTCTCAAGCATCTCGCCCTTGCAAATTATTACGACCGAGTTTGCCAAAGAAGCTGGACTTATTGACGCAGCTGACATTTTGCAAGGGTCAACTGCGGCAACCGGCCAGCAAATTGATCTAACCTTTCAAGGGTTTGTCTTGGACAACGGCCCAGCGGCTTCCACTGTTGACCTTCGCGGCCTCGGCGCAAACCGCAACCTCGTTTTGATCAACGGACGACGCGTTTCCCCCTCTGGTGTTGAGGGTGCACCTGCAGCCCCCAACCTGAACCTACTACCCCGGTCTCTAGTCGAGCGTTACGACATTCTATTAGACGGGGCCTCCTCTGTTTATGGATCCGATGCCATTGCAGGTGTCGTGAATGCCATACTGCGCAAGGACTTCGACGGTTTGGAAGTCGAAGTTTTTGGCAATCAACCCCAACAAAGCGGTGGCGACAGCACAACCGTTACTGCTAGTTGGGGCTTCAATACAGATCGGGGCGTGTTTGGGGTCGGCGCAGAATATGTCAAAAGCAACAAGGCGGCCCTAGCAGACCGTGACTGGACGGGTGACTGCACCAGCAACGTAGAAATTGATGAAAATGGCGGCATCCGAACGACCGATCAATATTGGGCTGCCCAGGGCGTTCCGTTTAACAACGAGTGTAACTTCGGCAGCGTCGCCGCAAGAACCTTCATACCCGCAATCGACGCCGGTAGCATCTACTACACACCCGGTTATTCCAACGGGGGCTGGGGAAATTTCTCAGAATCTCAGGATCCCTACACAACACGAGGTGCAGACGGCAATGGTGATGGTATAGGCGATATCAATTACTCCGACTATGACTTCAACGGAAAACCCGCATCATTGGCCGCGGACCTTTTTCCCGCCTCGACCCGTTACAACGTCATGGCGTATGGAGAATATACCCTCGAAGGCGAGGCAAACCTGACACCCTACTTTGAAGCCAACTACTCCTACCTTGAGGTGGACTCAAGATCCGGTGAAGGGCAGTTGTTTCCTGATGTCCCCGCACTAAACCCATTCAACCTGTGTAACCCTAACCAACCTAATGGGGTGGACTGCGGCCTAGCAATGGGAGCCTACCTAGACAATCCCTCGATCGCGGCAGGCATTGCCAACGAGTATGGGCTGACGCCCGCACAATTTCGCGACTTCGGCATTGTTAATTTGTATCCCGGTGCTTTAGGACCCGTATCAACCGTCCCTATTGTATCGGTGCGCGGCGATCGCAACATCGTCGAGGTTGAACAATCGCAGATCCGCTTTGTCGCCGGTATTAGCGGCGACATCCCCTTTATGAACTTTGGACCGGTTGAAGACTGGAGCTTTGATGCCTACATCAGCTACTCGCTATCAGAAGGAAAATCGACCCGTTACGGTGTAAGAGAAGACCGTCTGGAATATGCCTTAGGCTACTACTCCTCAACATCAACACCTTGTGAGAATGATGTCGGCGCTTCACTGCGCTCGGATGCGACCGCTGGCTGCGTACCCGTGAACATGTATGCCCCTTCACTCTATCCCGTAGGTCAGGTTGTCGGTGATTTTGGTTCCGCTGCAGAGCGTAACTACCTATTCGACAGCCGCAACTTCGATACAGAGTACGAGCAAATTGTCGCCTCGGCGTATGTCACTGGTGATATTTTTGAGCTTCCTGCTGGCGAGGTCGCACTAGGCTTGGGCGCCGAAGTCCGCTTTGATGATATCAGTTCAGACCCCGATGCAGTCGCTGCTGAGGGTCTTTTCTGGGGTTTCTTCAGTGACAAAGGTGCTCAAGGCGACCGCCAAGTCAACGAGATATTTGCTGAAATAGAAATACCGTTGCTGGCCAACAAGCCACTTGCCACCGAACTCAACGTGAATCTCTCTGGCCGTATTACCGATGACGAATACTACGGCACCAATACGACCGAATCCGTGAAAATTGGGTGGCGTCCCGTGGAGCCACTCCTGATTCGCGGTACTTGGGGTACAGCCTTCCGAGCACCCAATCTCCGGGAACTATTCCTCGCCGGCTCAACAGGATTCACTAATGTTTCAGACCCCTGCTACGTTCCAGATGGTGCACTTGACCAGCTAACCGGCGCGTATGTCCCAGAAAATGACAACCGCGACCCTCAGATCCTAGCTAACTGTGCCGCAACGGGTGTCGATCCAAGGCTCGCCAACAATAACGGATTCAACACCTTTAGTGTCGAAGTCCAGCAGGGAGGCTCTCTCGAACTTGATCCTGAAGAGTCAGAATCCTGGACCGTAGGATTCGCCTATGAGCAAGATTTCAGCAATGATTTTGATCTGTCCCTAGGCATGACCTACTATGAGATAGACATCACGAATACGGTCATTGAACCGTCAACCGGATTTATCATTGCCGACTGCTACACCGACGAGGCCGGTACGGGAGCCAGTGTGTTTTGCGGACGGATTACACGTGATCTCTCGGATCCCACCAACCCACAGATTGTCTTCATGGATCTTGGATTTATTAATCGAGACCAAGAAGTGGCTCGTGGCATTGACTACAATGTCTTTTTCCGCGACACCATTAACGTGGGGGTTCCTCTTGACTTCAGTGCCAACTTGACCGCCAGCAAGCTCCTTGAACGATCTACCGAATTCTCCAATCCTGACGGCAGTATCGATAGAGAAACTTATCAAGGCGAGTGGGGCTTCCCTGAGTGGCAGGCTCAACTTGCGCTGCGGCTGACATGGGATCGTTGGACAGCCACCTGGGAAACTCGCTTCCTCGACAGTGTCGACTCTGATGTCGACAATATTGACCCCTTTGATTCGATCGCCGGTCTGTCTGACACCTGCTTTGGTCCACCCAATGACGTGCTATGTCGTGATTATGCAAAGGCCGACGATTATTTCCTACACAGCACATCGCTGTTTTACGACGCCGACTCCTGGACCATTGGCGCTGGAATTCGCAACGTCTTCAACAAGGAACCTCCTGTAGTTGATGGCAGTGAAGTTCTCAGCTATTCCAATACGCCAATCGGCTATGGCTATGATCTTCAGGGCCGCACATTCTTTTTTGATATCGTCTATCGAATGGGTAGCAGCTAAAGACTCATCCCGCCAAACGGGCGCACCCTTGTGCGCCCTTTTCATCACCTAATAGCTGAGGTCGCCATCATGTGCCGTGCACTTTCGCTAGCTTTGACGCTGCTCTTTATTACTCCTCTTTCGGCTCTAGCCGACCCTTATCCACTTGACCAATGGGCGCGTCGGGCTGCAATTCGTAATATTGAAATCTCGCCAGATGGCCGCTATCTAGGATTAATGAAAATCGCAGCAAAAGGGGCAAACCCTATCATTGAGATTTACACCACCGATGATCTCTCTGCTGAGCCTTTTCGAGTTAATGCAAAGCCCATGGAGATTATCGCATTTGACTGGGTATCTAATGACAATTTTGTGTTTCGTGCGCGGCAAAAAGTCCGTGATCAAGTCGAGGGCTTTAACCGCGGTGTTTACGAATATCGAATAGCGCTAGTGGACGTTGGCGAAAAAAATATTGAGGTTATTGAAGAGCGTGATCCCAGTATCGTCAGTGTCTTACCGGAGAAACCCGGAAAGATTCTAATTTCTTTTTCGGAAGGTGGCGATCGGGACGTAGGGCAACGCCTTGAAAAGGCCTTTAGGCCGCGCGCTTACTGGGAGTACGATCTCAAACGCGAAACCAAAAAACTGCTGATTCGCGGCAAAATTTCGCTAGGTAATATTGACTTTGATGGTGCCGGTAAACCCTACCTAGCCCGGGGGTTCGATATCCAAAACGGAGAATTCATCTGGTATTACCGCGACGGAGACGAAGACGGCGGCGGTTGGATAGAATTCCAGCGACAAGACGAAAACTCCTTTGACACCTTCAACGTCTGGGGCCGTGATCCAGACGTTGACGGCAATTTCATCGTGGAGGCCAATAACGGCAGTGATACTACCGGGCTGTGGTCCTTCAATCCAAAGACCCAAAAATACGCAGAACTGCTCTATCAACGCAACGATAACGACATTTGTAACGTTCAGTATCACAGCAATCCTTGGCTGCACTACCAAAAGATAACCGGCGTGGTTCATTGTGGCGCTGAGTTCAAGATTGAGTTTTTTGATGAGACCGAGGCCGCCCTATACAGCCAGCTTAAAGGCATTATCCCCAATGCCTATCTCGGTAGAATCACCAGCCGATCCAAAGACGGCGCTTCAATGACTATTCGCAACAGTGGCCCCCGAGATCCTGGCACGCACTACCTACTCCACAAAGGGAAACTGCAGATTGTGGGGAGCGAGCGACCCTATTTTGAGGCATCCGAACTCGCCGACGTGCGTTTCATCACCTACCCAGCTCGGGATAAAACCCCTATTACCGGTTATCTAACGGTACCCAATGGAAAGCCACCCTTCCCCTTGGTGGTGCTGCCCCATGGCGGCCCTTTCGTCAGAGAGGTGGTGGTGTTTGATGAATGGGCACAATTACTGGCTAACCATGGCTATATGGTCTTACAGCCCCAGTACCGTGGTTCAAGAGGCTATGGCCAAGCCTTTTATCAGGCGGCTTTTATCAACGGTGGCCAGGGTGGCTTCCAAATGCAGGACGACAAAGATGACGGTGTGATTCATCTCGTCGAGGAGGGTCTTGCCGAACCCAATAATGTCGCTATGTTTGGCTGGTCCTATGGCGGCTATGCCGCTTTGGTTGCTGCCTCGCGCAGCCCCAATGCCTACCAATGCGTTATTGCCGGTGCCGCCGTTTCCGACCCCCAAATGCAAGTTGACTACTACCGATATCGGCTTAGAGGGGCAAGCAAGATCGAGCAGCTGGCCATGTGGGATGACAGTATTTCACCTCTTGAAGAGGTCGATAAAGTTAATGTGCCCATTCTTCTTATTCATGGTGACGTTGATCAACGTGTACCTGTGGAACATGCCGAGAAGTACCTTGCCAAACTTGAAGACGCTGAAAAAGAGCACACCTATGTTGAGCTAGAAGGCGCTGACCACTTCTCCAACACACTTTTTTACGATCATAAAATGTTGTTGTATACCTCAATGCTGAATTACCTGACCGACGAGTGCGGCCTTAAAAATGGCTTAAAGCCCATCACGCCCTCGAGCAGTGATGCCGCCAAGGTCGCGCAACTGCAGTAAATTAGTAAGATCTATCACCACAAAAAAAGCCCTCAGATTTAACATCTGAGGGCTTTTCTTTGTCTTGACCGTAACACTCAGCCAAATTGGTTCATCGTGTTATCTGCTCCGCCGGCCTTTAACGCTGCATCGCCAGAGAAGTACTCTTTGTGGTCATCGCCCATATCTGAACCCGCCATATTCTGGTGCTTCACACAGGCAATACCCTGACGTAACTCCTTGCGCTGTACACCGGCAACGTAGCCCAGCATACCGGCTTCACCAAAGTATTCTTTGGCCAGATTATCAGTTGAAAGCGCTGCAGTATGGTAGGTGGGCAGCGTAATCAAGTGATGGAAAATTCCAGCCTCCCGTGCGCCATCGGCCTGGAACGATTGAATACGCGCATCGGCTTCTACCGCCAAATCACTGCTATCGTATTCGGCACCCATCAACGCATCGCGATCGTAGGCTGACATATCCTGACCCGCTTCAGACCAAGCATCGAAAACCTGCTGGCGGAAGCTCAAGGTCCAGTTAAAGCTAGGGCTGTTGTTGTAGACCAGCTTGGCATTGGGAACCACCTCACGAATACGATTCACCATGCTGGCGATCTGTCCCACATGGGGCTTCTCCGTTTCGATCCAAATCAAGTCAGCGCCATTTTGCAGTGACGTAATGCAGTCGAGCACCACACGATCAACGCCAGAGCCCTTTTTAAATTGAAACAGACCCGAAGGCAGTCTTGCGGGCTTCAACAATTTACCGTTGGCCTTAACTACAACATCACCATTGGCGATGTCGTCCGCCGAGTCAATGTAATCACCGTCGAGGAAGCTGTTGTACTTGTCACCAAGATCCCCAGGGGCATCGGTTACAGCGATCTGCTTGGTCAGACCCGCACCCAGGGAGTCAGTTCGCGCTACGATGATGCCATTTTCAACGCCCAACTCTAAGAATGCGTAACGCACCGCGCGAATTTTAGCCAGAAAATCAGCATGGGGGACGGTGACCTTGCCATCTTGGTGACCGCATTGCTTCTCATCGGAAACCTGGTTCTCAATTTGGATCGCACACGCACCCGCCTCAATCATACTTTTAGCCAGTAAATACGTGGCTTCTTCATTACCAAACCCCGCATCGATATCGGCAATGATGGGTACAACGTGAGTCTGAAATTCTTCGATCTGCTTATTCAGGCTCTGCACTTCCAGTTCGTTGCCAGCAGCCCGCGCTGCATCGAGCTGACGAAACATGCCGCCCAATTCTCGAGCATCAGCCTGTCTTAAAAAGGTATATAACTCTTCAATTAAGCTGGGCACCGACGTCTTTTCGTGCATTGACTGATCGGGCAGCGGGCCAAACTCTGAGCGCAGCGCGGCGATCATCCAGCCTGACAAATACAGGTACTTTTTGTCGGTGGTGCCAAAATGCTTTTTAATGGCGATCAACTTCTGCTGACCGATGAAACCGTGCCAGCAGCCTAAAGACTGGGTGTAGTGCGCGGGATCGGCATCGTAATCGGCCATATCTTTGCGCATGACATCTGCCGTGTAGCGTGCAATGTCGATACCGGTTTTAAACCGATTTTGAGCACGCATGCGTGCGGCGTACTCGGGATTAATATCTGCCCAAGATGATCCCGCCTGAGCAACGACACCCTCTAACTCGCCGATCGTATCCAGATAATCACTCATAACAACTCCTTTCCTGTCGTAAAACTTGGACTCACTGAGGCCACCGATGTAAGTAGGTCGGGATGCTAATTGTTCAGAAGGTATTTTTAAAGGAAATGCTAAATATTATTGGCATTCATGCAGTGAATGTTGGCTACTGCCCCTTACGCTGCTTTTTTTTCTTCTCAGCCTTCTTAATATGGGACATGAGCCGTTGACGTCGACTCTCTTGCCGTTGGGTCAATTTATTACGCTTTCCTGCATAGGGGTTCTCGCCCGTACGATACTGAATACGAATAGGCGTGCCGTGAAGCTCTAGGACCCGGCGAAAGGTTTTTTCCAGATAGCGTGCATAACTCGAAGGTAGTGCGTCAGTCTGGCTTCCATGAATCACCACTATGGGTGGGTTTTGTCCCCCTGCATGAGCATAGCGCAGCTTGACCCGACGACCGTTTACCAAAGGTGGCGGATGGCTGGCAACTGCATCTTCAAGAATACGCGTCAATTTGTTGGTGTTAAGTGATGTCGTCGCGGCTCGATGAGCCTGATGAATAGACTCATACAAATGCCCAACCCCGGTACCGTGAAGGGCTGAAATAAAGTGTACATCGGCATAATCAACAAACTGTAGTCGGCGATTGAGCTCTGAACGAATCCATTCACGTTCATCACTCTCAATGCCGTCCCATTTATTAATCGCAACAACTAAACCGCGACCCGCATCAATACATTGACCCAGAAGATGAAGGTCTTGCTCGACCAAACCCTCGTGAGCATCCATCAGTAGAATAACGACATGAGCCTCGTTGATCGCTTTCAAAGTTTTAACAATCGAAAATTTCTCGACCACTTCACGAACATTTTTGCGCCGTCGGACACCTGCTGTATCAATTAACGTATAAGCCTGGTCGTGGCGCTCGTAACGGATGTACACGCTGTCCCGCGTAGTTCCTGGCTTATCAAAGACCACAACACGTTCTTCTCCCAACAGGCGGTTCACAAGAGTAGATTTGCCCACATTGGGGCGCCCCACTACGGCAACACGGATACTGGGGTCATTAAGTGCATCCGCTGGGTCAGCCAGAGGCAAAGCCTCAATAACACTGGTAATTAACTGCAGCACACCGCGATTGTGTGACGCCGCAATGGTGTGCAGTTGCGAACAGCCCAATCGATAGAAGTCACTGGCAGCGATGTCCTCACCAACCCCGTCGATTTTATTGACGACCAAATGAAAAGGCTTGCTGCGCTGGCGCAGATAAGCCACCAGACTCTCATCGCCAGGATGTAAACCCGCTCGGCCGTCAACCAACAGCAGTACGATATCGGCCTCATCGATTGCGACACGCGACTGATCTGCCATGGCAGCATCAATGCCCATTTCTTCACCACTGATACCGCCAGTGTCAATGACAATAAAAGGCGCATCGCCAATTTTTCCCTCTCCGTACTTTCTGTCTCGAGTGAGACCGGAGAGGTTGGCCACTAAGGCGTCTCTAGAGCGAGTCAGTTGATTAAATAACGTCGATTTACCAACATTGGGGCGCCCTACTAAGGCGATGACGGGAAGCAAAATTTACTCTAATGCTGCCACGTCATAGGCCATGAGCTTACCGTTGTTATTGTAAATATAGAGCCGATTCCCCTGGGCAATCATATCGGCTCGCGCACCGCTGCTGTCTGGCCGAGTACGTCCTACTATATCTCCATCTACCTGGGAAAAAAGATGCAGGTAGCCGTCAAAATCAACAAGTGCAACGTAGCTTGAGATCACCGTAGGGCGACTCAATCCGCGATAACCGAGCTGAATATTTTGCCAGCGTACTCCCTGACCATTTCGTAAATAAGCGCTGACCGTGCCATCCTGATCGGCGACATAGACATTACCAAAGCCAACCGCGACCCCTGACACTGACGATACATTTTGCTGCCAAATTTTTCGGCCTACGCGCAGGTCTACAGCTGCAACTCGCCCCTGATAACTAGCCGCGTAGAGCTCCCCGCTTTGTGTTGCCATGCTGCCATCAATATCGACAATCCGCTCAATTTCAGATCGCCCCTGAGGAATAGCAATGCGGGCCTCCCAAGCGACACTGCCATTGTCGAGAGATAGTGCCAACACTTTGCCGTCCGCAAAGCCTGCAATAGCAAAATTATCGACTATGATCGGGGTAGAAGTTCCTCGCAGCGTGAGAACCGGCACATCACTCAAATGAGCCCAGCGCTGCTCACCTGTTTCGTAGTCGAAAGCAATCAGTTTGCCATCGTAGGTCTGAGCAACAACCAGCTCACCATTTCCCTGAGGGGCTGCCAAGACCTCTCCTGACACCTCAGCTCGCCAAATTTCCGAGCCATCGTTCGCACTGACTCTGAGAACAGTGCCGTCCGCACCGCCTAAAAATAAGGAGTTTTGATAGAAGCCGACCCCGCCGGAAATCGCAAGGCCTAGCTTAGCGCTCCATAATTTTTTGCCGCTAGCGGCATCGACCGCGGCAATTAAACCCTCGGTAGCAGCGACATATAGCGTACCGTCGGCCAAAACAGGGGTTATCTTATAAAATCCATCGCCCTGTCCGTCCCCGATTGACGTGGACCAGCGCTTGGAGAGTTTGACCTTCTGATTAATCTCCGTCAGTTCCACCGGCTGGGTTGGGTCGTATTCATCGTCTGCAAACCATCCGCCGATGGTCTCGCAGCCTGCAAGCGTTAATACCGCTAGTCCAACGACCAGTAGTTTAGGAAACTTGGGGAAGTTCAAGAGGCCTCCTCGTCTGACACCAGACGGGATTCGAGACTGGTTATTTTAGTTTCTAAGATTCCGGGCGGATTACCTAATTCCAGTAACACGTCCCGAGCTTCTCGGTACGCATCCAAAGCCTCTGCGTGTCGGCCTTCAGAGACATAAATATCACCTTTCGCTGTAGCGTAAGCGGCAGGGTAAGCACCCATACCCGAATCTAAAATAGCTAGCGCACCGGTCGTGTCACCCTGATCGGCCAGCACTCTAGCGAGTCGCAGCTGCATTAGTTGTCCTAATTCAGAATTCGCATCTTCTTTGGTCAGCGCCCAGCGCAGCTCGCTTTCTGCAACATCGAGGTTGCCTTCCTCGACTGCAAGCGCAGCCAGCTGAAGGGCTGCAAATCGGGCGTAAACCGTACCGCTAAAATCATTTTTCAGTGTGTTCGCTAAAACGCTGATGTCCTCAGCGGAACGCGTATCATCTGACTGCAAAGCGACCTCAATAGCGCCCCAGGCGTCAGAAGCAAGCTCGGCTTGCTGAGTAGACCAGCCCTGATATTGTTGCCAACCCACCGTACCGGCTACTGCCAAGACAACGCCCGCCATGGTGCTCTTACCGTTTTCGTCCCACCAACGTTTGAGTGCTTCTACCTGTTCATCATCTTCTAGGTGATCTGCCATAACCTATTCTCCGTTTTTTCCGGCAAACGCCTGAGCCAGAAATGCTGCTAATTGATTATCGGGGAGCGTGACTTGCTCAGCATCACTCCGTAATGGTTTCACGGTAACAGATTCGCTGGAGCGTTCAGACTCACCATAAACCAGTGCAAAATGCGCACCGCTACGATCGGCACGTTTGAACTGGCTCTTGAAACTGCCGCCGCCTAAATGCGTCTGAATAATCTGCTGCGGAAGTACCCGTCTCAAAGCCTCGATGCGAGGCAGCGCGTGTAGCTGAGACTCAGCGTCTGCTGCAACCACATAAATATCGGTCTGAGGAGGGGTATGAGCATCTAAACCTCTGAGCAGCAACACCAAGCGTTCGAGCCCTACCGCAAAACCAGCCGCCGGCGTGTCTCGCCCACCAAACTGCGCCACTAAGCCATCATAACGACCACCACCGCAAACCGTACCCTGCGCACCCAAAGCCTTAGTCGTCCACTCGAAAACCGTTTTATTGTAATAGTCGAGACCACGCACCAAACGCTCGTTCACTACATAGGGCTGTCCCGCCGCATTTAACATCTCAAGGAGCGCTGCAAAATCATCGCTTGACTCATCGTCGATAAAATCAGTTAGCGCAGGCGCACCCACCAATAACGCCTGAGTCTCAGTATTTTTACTGTCTAATATGCGCAGGGGATTTGTCTCAAGACGGCGCTGACTATCATCATCTAGCGCCCCATGGTGATCGGAAAGAAATTCTACTAAAGCTTTTCTAAACAGCGCCCTAGACTGAGGACTACCAATGGAATTAATTTCCAGTGTGAGCAGGTCTTTGACACCCAAATCACACCACAGAGCGTTGGATAACAAAATCAACTCCGCATCTAGGTCGGGAGTGGCAACGCCGAAACCCTCTACGCCCAACTGGTGAAATTGTCTTTGCCGACCTTTTTGCGGCCTTTCGTAACGAAACATGGGGCCTTGATACCAAAGCTTCTGAACCGTTTGCTGCAGGCTGTGTTGTACAACTGCGCGTACACAGCCAGCCGTGCCCTCGGGACGTAAAGAAAGACTATCGTCATTGCGATCTGCAAAGGTGTACATTTCTTTTTCAACGATATCCGTGACCTCACCAATGGAGCGCGAGAACAACTGAGTCGCTTCAATGATCGGCAAACGAATTTCTCGGTAGCCATAATGTTGTAAAACAGTCGCCATGACACCTTCCAGCTGCTGCCAAAGGAAGCTGTCTTCAGGAAGAATGTCTACCATTCCACGCACTGATCGGTAATCGGTCATAAGGCCTGTCTGCTAGGTACTGCGGAGAATGATCTGTTCTTCAGAGGCCGCGCGTTCTGATACCAATTGATCGGCACGCTCGCGGATGACAGATTCCAAATGATCGACAAAGTCTTGATTACTGACTTTATGATCAGGTTCCCCAGCCAGGTAGATCAAGTTGTTAGGCGTGGCCCCAGTGAGACCCACGTCAGCTTCTCGAGCTTCCCCAGGGCCGTTAACGATGCAGCCAATCACGGCCACATCCATGGGCGTTCGGATATCTTCCAGTCGACGCTCTAATTCATTCATCGTCCCTATCACATCAAAGTTTTGCCGTGAACAACTGGGACAAGCAATGAAATTTATACCGTTAGCCCGCAGCTTTAAGCTCTTGAGAATTTCAAATCCTACTTTGACTTCTTCTACGGGGTCGGCAGCGAGGGAAATTCGGATGGTATCGCCGATACCCTCCATTAACAGCCCGCCCAGCCCTACTGCAGACTTGACGGTACCACCACGAAGCCCACCAGCTTCAGTGATGCCCAAATGCAAAGGCTGCTCGATTTGAGTTGCCAAGCTTCTATAAGCCGCCTGGGCCATAAAGATTTCTGAGGCTTTTACGCTGACTTTAAAATCCTCGAAGTCATAGCGACTCAGAATATCGACATTGCGTAGAGCAGATTCCACCAAAGCCTCAGCGTTAGGCTCTGGATACTTGCGCATGATTTCTTTACCCAGTGACCCCGCATTAACGCCAATACGGATGGGAATACCACGATCTTTGCAGGCGGCAATCACCTCGCGCACCTTTTCTTCACGACCGATATTACCCGGATTGATTCGCAAGCAATCCACGCCATATTCCGCGACTTTCAGCGCGATTTTATGATCAAAGTGAATATCGGCAACTAGGGGCACGGTAACTTGCGCTCGGATGTCTCGAAAGGCATCTGCTGCTTCCATGCTGGGCACCGAAACCCGCACGATATCAGCCCCAGCATCAGCAATGGCTTGAACCTGTGCAACCGTGGCCGCCACATCACAGGTTTCGGTATTCGTCATACTCTGGACACTAATGGGCGCGTCGCCGCCAACGGGTACGTTGCCAACCATGATCTGGCGACTTTTTCGCCGTTTAATGGGTGATTCTTGCTTCATGTCACCGACCGATCGGAAAAGTTTCCTTATTGTAACCCTTGCTGGGCCTGCAGTGCTTGATATTCCTGCGAATCAGGGTAGAGATTACGCAAAGCCAACTCGTAGCTGCTTTGAGCATCTTCGTCACCTGCGGCCTCTGAAAGCTTAATTCCTAGCATGAAGCCCCGGGATGATTGCCGAGGCACCACGGTGCGATATACACCATAGTACGATTGGGCGTTGGCGATATCATCTGCGGCTAAACGCAAATAACCCATTTCTAAGAGGGCAATGGGACTTCGTCGATCCATGCGCAGAACGCGGGTGAATGCATCCTCTGCCCCGACACTATCCTGAAGATTCAATCGGCTCATGCCCAAATTAATATAGGCCATAGGCCGCCCTGAATAGAGCGAATCCTCGACGACAATGGCAAACTGGGCCTCTGCTTCCTCATAACGCCCCAAGAAAAACAAAAATGCGGCGTAGTTGTTTCTGGCTCGCGAAAACTGCGGATCTACTCGCAGTGCTCTTTTGAAACTCTCTTCCGCACGATCGTATTCACCCGTGCTTTGATAAACCAGTCCAAAGGCTTCGTGCACCGACGGATTGTCAGAATCAATATTATTCGCGAGCTCAAGATTTCGCTTGGCGTTTTCCCAATCTCCCCGTCCGATATATTGCCGAGCCAGTTCCACGCGTCGCTCCAGAGCCGCCTCAGGGTCTCCTTCATTGTCGGTGCCACCCACGGTCTCAGTAATACAAGATGACAGAAATAACACCGCGGCCATCGCAAATAGCCCTAAAATAACTGTCTTCATAGGCGCTCTCCCTCAGTAATGGCATTGTTTACCGCATTCGATTGACGGTGCCGCTCCGAGCGTCGTGTTCGGTCAGTGACCTCACCCACCAACTGCCCACAAGCTGCATCAATATCATCGCCTCGGGTGCTGCGTACGGTTACGATAAAGCCCGCATCAACGAGAACTTGCCAAAAACGCGACACCGCATTGCCGCTGGGTCGATCAAATCCCGAATTCGGAAAATGATTAAAGGGAATTAAATTAATTTTGCAGGGGAAATCTTTTAGTAAAGTACTGAGCTCCCGCGCATGTTCCGGTTGATCATTTATTCCAGCCAACAAGGTGTACTCAATGGTGACAACCCGCTTGCGGTCTGACTGAGCGTCTATATAACTTCTGGCACTCTTTAGCAGCTGTTGGATGGGATAACGGCGATTAATAGGAACAATTTTGTTGCGAATTTCGTCATTCGGTGCGTGCAGAGATACCGCCAAACTGACATCGCTAAACTCCGCCAGACGATCCAGTGCCGGCACAACACCTGAGGTGCTTAAAGTGACCTTACGTTTCGATAAACCATAGGCCAAATCGTCTGTCATAAGGCTCATTGCAGCTACCACGTTATCGAAATTGAGAAGCGGTTCCCCCATGCCCATCATGACGACGTTAGTCACAATACGCCCTTTGCCTGACTGCCAGCCGTTGTAGGAGTTAATTGCCAGCCATACCTGACCTATAATTTCTGCTGCAGTGAGATCTCGCTGAAACCCCTGCTTCCCGGTAGAACAAAATTTGCAGTCAAGACTACAGCCTACCTGAGAAGAGACACATAACGTTGCCCTGCCCGCTTCAGGAATTAAAACCGCTTCGACCAACGCACCGCCAGCCACGCGAATGGCCCATTTGCGAGTGCCATCGGTCGAATCCTGTTGATCCGCAATTTCTGGAGGGGTAATCGTTGCAAGAGACTCAAGCTTTTCACGCAGCCCCTTACCTAAGTTACTCATGGAAGAAAAGTCGATGACACCCTGGTGGTGTATCCACTTCATAACCTGCTGTGAGCGAAAACGCTTTTCACCAAGACTGGTGAAAAAATCTTCCAGCTGCTGACGAGTCAGTCCCAACAGATTGACCTTCTCTGCGACGCTTGAGCTCGCGATCAAACTGTTGGTATCTGTCATAATCAGGCGTCAGCGTGGCGCCTCAGCGCTCGCAGACCTCATTAGCCGCAAAAAAGTACGCGATTTCCCGAGCAGCTGACTCGGGAGAATCTGAGCCATGCACCGCGTTTGCATCGATAGTGCTCGCAAAATCCGCACGGATCGTCCCAGCAGCGGCTTCCTGTGGGTTTGTTGCGCCCATCAAATCACGATTTTTAGCAATCGCACCTTCACCCTCAAGCACCTGAACAACAACGGGGCCAGAGGTCATAAACGCCACCAAGTCATCGTAAAAAGGACGCCCTTTATGCTCTGCATAAAATCCCCCGGCACTAGTGTCTGACAGCTGCATCATACGTGACGCCACTATACGCAGCCCAGCTGATTCAAAACGTGTATAGATTTCGCCGATAACATTTTTGCCAACGGCATCGGGCTTGATAATAGAGAGGGTACGTTCAGTGGCCATGGGGCACTCCGATTGAGATAGGGAATTTTTCAAGGGACCTGTAGTCCCAATTTCTAAGCGCGCAAATTATAAATGAGGGCCGCGATTATGTCATCGCCGACTAATTACCTTTAGCCACGACCTAAAACCGACCGCGCCACCAAATTTAGGTTGGAAAGCAGGCGTAAAGGATCTCTGCACGCCTGAGTATCTATTCGAATATGGGTCCTGAGACCAAGCCACCTCAAGTCACTTGGTGTTAGCGCTCTTAATGATGCTCCCGAGCGTGATTAATGGTGTAACGCGGGATTTCAACGACTAAAGGCTCTTCGGTCACAAGCGCCTGACAAGACAGTCTGGACTCAGGCTCCAAACCCCAAGCCTTATCAAGGAAGTCTTCTTCGAGTTCATCGGCATCCTCCAAAGCGGCAAACCCTTCACGAATAATCACGTGACAAGTGGTGCAGGCGCAAGACATTTCACAAGCATGCTCGATAGCAATGTCGTGGGCGAGCAAGGCATCGCAGATTGAAGTTCCAACCTCTGCCTCAACAACAGCTCCCTCCGGGCAAATATCGCCGTGGGGCATGACAACAATCTGAGTCATGACTCTGCTTCTCCTTCCAGTGTGGCCACCGAGATTCCGCCCAGCGCTGATTTAATGCTGCGATCCATACGCCGGGCCGCCAACAGTTCTGAAGCGCGACCAGTAACATCGATCGACTTTCTGAGATCATCAATATCATTGTTTTGACTGGCCTCAACCAGCCCGTTTACAGCAGTCTCGAGCGCTTCGCGTTCGCTATCACTCAAAAGATCGCCATCACTAGTAAGTGCCGCCTGAATCCCCGCAATCAACTGCTCTGCGTCCACCTTTGCTTCAGCCAATTGACGCGCGTGCATATCCTCTGAAGCATGCTCATAGCCAGCACGCAGCATGGCAGCAATATCGTCTTCAGCAAGGCCAAAGGCGGGCTTCACTATCACGCTAGCCGTTACCTGAGTCGTGGCTTCCTTAGCCCTCACTTCAAGCAACCCGTCAGCATCAACCTGAAAAGTCACCTCTAGCCGCGCCGCACCAGCCACCATTGGCGGGATACCAGACAATTCAAAAGTTGCCAGGGAGCGACAGTCTTCCACACGTTCCCGTTCACCCTGAACGACATGAACGATAAGGCCGGTTTGACCGTCTTTTGCTGTCGTAAATTCCTGCGCTCTTGCCACAGGAATCGTCGTATTTCGAGGCACAATGCGCTCTACCAGCCCCCCATAAGTCTCAACCCCCAAAGAAAGGGGAATGACATCGAGTAACAGAAGGTCTTGCGCATCACGATTACCAATCAATAAATCAGCTTGCCGAGCCGCACCCATCGCCACCACGCGATCGGGATCAATACTGTTCAAAGGCTCCTTTCCAAAAAGGGTAGAAACAACCTCGCCAATAATGGGCATGCGTGTAGAGCCGCCCACCAGAACGATTTGGTCAATGTGTGACACTCCTGCATCGGCAACACATTGGCGACAGGCATCTAGACTGCGATTGACCAAATCGGCGCAAGCACTATTGAATTGCTGGCGAGTGACCACCACCGTCTCACCACCACTAACAACAGCATCGAGTTTCACCTCAATCTCGGAAGCTGTGGTCAGCGCTTCTTTCGTAGAACGCGCGCAGCTCAATAATGCCCGCTCTTCTGCAGCATCTAACGCACCCAATGCAGCTTGGTCGCGAATTATATCAACTAAGCGCAGGTCGAAATCATCGCCACCGAGGGTACTGTCACCACCCGTCGCCAAAACCTCAAAAACGCCCCGCTCAAGTCGCAAAATGGATACATCGAATGTTCCACCCCCAAGATCATAGACGACGACAACACCCTCCTCGCCAGAATCAAGACCGTAAGCTACAGCAGCAGCTGTGGGCTCATTCAACAATCGCAGCACATTCAGTCCACTCAACTCGGCTGCTTGGCGGGTTGCTAAGCGTTGGGCATCGTCAAAATAAGCAGGCACGGTAATAACAACCCCGGCGATGGGCGTGCTCGTTGAGGACTGAGCCCGATCACGCAGAGCGCCCAAGAGCTGAGCAGACACCTCGACGGGGGTCACCGGCCCCTGAGATGTTTCAAAGGCCAGACCCGTTTCTGACAGCTTGGTGTAACCACTCGAAGCGAGCTCCGCGCGACTTCGTCCAAGATAACGTTTAGCCGATGCAATCGTGTCATGGGGCGCCGATATAGCCAAGGCATCTGCCTCTGAACCCACCAGCGTTCCATTCACACCAAAGTGCACCACAGAAGGAAGACAAACATTACCCTGCTCATCAGGCAGGACCTTAACGTCGCCACCACTGACATAAGCAACCAAACTATTGGTGGTTCCTAAATCAATACCCAGGGCAAGCTTGCGTTCCGCGGGCTGATCAGCAACCGCACCGGGTTCGGAAATTTGTAGCAAAGCCATAGAGCAGCCTAGAAAAGATCGCTGCTGCCAGCGACCTCTTTGTTGAGCTTTTGCAAATAGAGCAGATGTACCCAAGCAAATCCCGCCAACTCATAATCCCTTTTTTCAATCGCTTTTTGAAAAGACAACAGCTCAGCGGTCATTAATGCTTTTGCTTCGGCCGCTAATTTTGACTTTCCTTCATCATCACTGGGGTCTAACAACTCCACAGCTTCTCGAAAGTGCATTTGCTGCATGAGAAAATCACCGCTGACAGGCTGTCGCTCGAGAGTACGCAAATCACAAGCTTGCAGCTCCAACATGTGCCCTGCCCGAGCTATGGGGTCTTTGAGGGCTTGGTAGCCCGCATTGATATCGGCTGAAACCTGCGCGGCTAGGCGCTGCTCCGCCGCGCTACCACTGCTGTACCGGTCTGGATGAAAGCGCCGCTGCAAGGTGCGAAACCGTTCACCTAAGTCGTCAATATCCACGTCAAACTTAGGTTCAAGCTGGAACAGCTCGAAATAATCTTTGGGCGCCCCCACAAACCCTTCAGCAACCTCAGGCATCTCTAGACCGTGAAACTCTCACCACAGCCGCACTCTCCGGCCACGTTAGGATTTCGAAACTCCAGTCCTTCGTTCAATCCCTCTTTGGCGTAGTCAACAATCGTGCCGTCGAGATAAACCAAACTTTTGGGATCAATGAACAGTTTGACGCCAAAATCTTCGAAAATAGCATCGCTAGCCTCGGGTGCATCGACAAACTCAAGGACGTAAGCCAGTCCTGAACAGCCGGAAGTTTTCACCGCTATCCGAATGCCTTCACCACGTCCACGCGCCTCTAGCTGCCGCTGAACATGCCCCGCTGCCTGCTCTGTGACTGCAACTGTCATCAGTCGTCCTGCTTATCTCGAAAATTCTTTACGGCAGCTTTGATGGCGTCTTCAGCAAGTACCGAGCAATGAATTTTCACGGGCGGCAGTGCGAGCTCCTGAGCTATTTCGGTGTTTGTAATCTGCTCAGCGTCTTCCAGCTTGCGCCCCTTTACCCATTCGGTCAGTAAAGAACTTGATGCAATAGCAGAGCCACAACCGTAGGTCTTAAACTTAGCATCTTCAATGACACCATTGTCGTTGACCTTGATTTGTAGACGCATGACATCACCGCAGGCGGGTGCACCCACCATGCCTGTGCCTACGTTTTCATCTTCATCATCGAACTTGCCCACGTTCCTGGGGTTCTCATAGTGATCAATAACTTTTTCACTGTAAGCCACGACGTTCTCCTTTTAATTATAAAGCTGTATCACCAGCGGTCTATCTAGTGTGCTGACCATTCAATAGAATTTAGATCGACGCCGTCTTGATACATATCCCAAAGCGGCGATAGTTCACGTAATTTTTCGACTGCCCCGCGCACCTGCGTAATCGCATGATCAATATCAGCCTCAGAAGTAAAGCGTCCGAAGCTAAAGCGCAAAGAACTGTGTGCAAGCTCATCATTAAGACCTAGAGCCCTTAAAACATAGGACGGTTCCAAACTGGCAGAGGTACATGCAGAACCCGATGAAAGCGCCAAATCTTTTAACGACATTAGCAAGGATTCACCTTCGACAAAGGCAAAGCTGACGTTCAATGCGCCAGGTAAGCGCCGCTCAACATCACCGTTGATATGAACTTCCTGCATATCGTCTAGTCCCGCCCAAAATCGAGCTCTCAGGGCGATCAAACGTCGTGTTTCGTCGGCCATCTCTTCCTTGGCAATGCGTGCCGCCTCACCAAAACCAACAGCCTGATGGGTTGCCAGCGTGCCTGAACGCATACCCCGTTCGTGACCACCACCGTGCATCTGAGCTTCCAGTCTGACCCTGGGTTTACGGCGCACGTACAGCGCACCCACACCTTTGGGACCGTACATCTTATGTGCGCTCATAGACAGCAGGTCAACCTTCATGGTTTCCATATCCAGCGGCACTTTGCCTGTACTTTGAGCCGCATCGACATGATAAATCACACCCGCCGCACGACAGACCTCACCAATACCGGCTATGTCATTAACCACACCAATCTCGTTGTTGGCATGCATCACGCTCACGACCACTGTGTCGGGGCGAAGCGCAGCCTGCACGGCCTCAGGGGTCGTCAAACCCGCTTTGTTGGGCTCAAGGTACGTCACCTCAAACCCCTCTCGCTCAAGTTGACGACAGGTATCTAGAACCGCCTTGTGCTCAATTTTTGACGTTACGATATGCTGACCTTTCTTGCGATAGAAATGCGCAGCGCCTTTAATGGCTAGGTTGTCTGATTCCGTTGCCCCTGATGTCCAAACGATTTCTCTGGGATCGGCATTAATTAGATCGGCTATTTGGGCCCTGGCATTTTCTACCGCCTCCTCAGCCTTCCAACCAAACACATGAGATCGAGAAGCTGGATTACCAAAGGTCCCCTCCATGGACAGGCACTCAGACATAGCATCAGCGACTCGCGGGTCCACAGGCGTGGTGGACAAATAGTCGAGATAAATCGGTGTATTGACGTGTGCGTTCATTGCAAGAGCATCCTTACTGCAGAATTAATTTTTGCACGTTTTCGTTGGCACTTAATCTGGCCTTACCTGTTCGATTGTCCACGAGATCAGCCAGACTGATTTCGCTTAAAAACCCGTGAATCCGATCACTCAAGTCCTGCCACAGATCGTGTGTGAGGCACACTTCACCATGGTGACAGTTGCCTTTGCCATTGCAGTTAGTCACGTCTACGGATTCATCAACCGCATCTATAATTTCTGCGACGAACAAAGTGGCTCGATCCCGTGCTAAACGGTAGCCCCCTCCGGGACCCCTAACACTGGTTACCAAAGCCTCGCGTCGAAGTTTGGCGAACAGCTGCTCTAGATAGGATAGCGAAATTTCCTGGCGACCGGAGATATCTGCCAGAGATACCGGCTTTTCTTCACCGTGTATCGCAAGATCCAGCATCGCCGTCACCGCATACCGCCCTCGAGTTGTCAGTTTCATACCACCTCCTATAGACCAAGTGTGACAAAACCCACTAAAACACTCAAGTAAAAAACCAACTAATTTAGTCGGGTTTATTCGCGGGGTTTATGGGTCGGTTTTATAGGCCTTTTTTTGTGTCTCAGCGAGAATGCCCCGCAAGATATTCAACTCCATTTCATCGAGGCGAACACGGTTATAGAGCCGCTTTAAGCGCCTCATGAGCTGGCGCGGTGCCTTTGGATCGAGGAATTCAATATCAATGAGGGTTTGCTCTAAGTGGGTATAAAAACGGGCCATATCTTCGGCCGGAGCAAAGGGTGTATCCCAGGCAGCATCTTCTGCCGTCGCCGTACTCCCGGCCAACTGCGCCATACGAACCTCGTAGGCGACAATCTGCACAGCCATAGCTAGGTTCAACGATGGATAAGATTCATGGGTCGGTATATGGCAGTGAAGATTACAAAGCTCCAATTCCTCATTGAGCAAGCCGCGGTCCTCTCGACCAAAGAGTATGACAACCTCCTCGCCTTTCATCGCCTGTTGATACAGCCGCTCACCACAGTGGCGAGCATCTTGAAGGGGCCACGGAATGCGTCGCTCCCGCGCGCTGGTACCGACAACAAACTGCGCCCCTTTGACGGCCTCTTCAACGGTTGCTACCACCGTCGCGTTGGTCAAAACGTCCTCAGCTGAAGCCGCACGCCAGAGTGCTTCAGGTGCCGGAAACGCCTTAGGCTCGACCAATGTCAGCCGAGTAAGGCCCATATTTTTCATGGCTCTCGCCACACCGCCAATGTTGCCTGGATGGCTAGTGTGCACAAGAACGACGCGAATGTTATTCATTGTCATGGAAATTGTTATTCTCAAAAGTGAAAAAAGGTCGCAGAGTGTAACAAAGCACTGAACAGACCACGCTGCCCCTGCTATGCTTCGCCCCCGTTACGGATCGGTAATCTACCCGTCTTTGGAGAAATCACCATGGAACCGATGGTCACCATCGCCCTACGCGCCGCCCGTAAAGCTGGCGACCTCATCGTCAGAGCCTCAGACGAGCTTGATCGCGTGGGACATCAGGCAAAAGGCGTCGCTGACTATGTCACCGAAGTCGATATCGCTGCAGAACAAGAAATACTCTATCAATTGAACAAGGCCTATCCAGACCATGCCTTTTTGGCTGAGGAAAGTGGCCAAACAGGCAACGCCCAGTCTGATCACCTCTGGGTGATAGACCCACTCGATGGCACCAGTAATTTTATGCGTGGCATCCCGCATTATTGCGTCTCGATTGCCTGCATTGTAGACGGCCGACTGGCCCATGCGGTCGTAGTCGACCCTATCCGGAGGGAAGAATTCACGGCATCTCGCGGACGCGGCGCGCAACTGAATGGCCATCGTCTACGCGTCAGTAATCGTACCGACCTGCGCGACTGTATACTCGGCACTGGAATACCGTTTTTGGGCCACGAGCAGCAACGGCTCCCCCAGTATACGCAAACACTTGCTGAACTCGCGGGCCAGTGCATGGGTGTTCGCAGGGCAGGCGCGGCCGCACTCGACCTCGCTTACGTTGCCGCGGGGCGGTTTGATGGTTTTTGGGAAATAGGCTTAGAGCGCTGGGACATCGCCGCAGGAGCACTGCTGATTAAAGAAGCTGGCGGGCTAATTGCAGACCTCAATGGCTCAGAGCGCTATCTAGACAATGGGCAGGTCGTGTGCGGGAATCCAAAGGTATTCAAACAACTGCTTTCCACCGTAGGCCCGGTGTTACGTTAATGCTTAGCGCCGGTTAAACCTGAGAGCCATCTTCATTGCCGCCTTCTTTGATAGGAATGGCAACGTCCTCTTTACTGACACCCATGGCAAGCAAAATTGTCGCCGAAACGTAAATTGAAGAATAGGTGCCGATCGCCACACCCGCTAGCAGCGCCAAAGCGAAGCCGTGGATCATTTCCCCACCGAAAATTGCGAGTGCCAGCAACACCAAAAGCGTGGTCAAGGATGTCACCAGCGTTCTTCCCAAGGTTTCAGTCAGCGAAATATCAATGACCTCGATAGCCCCCCTACGACGCAATTTGCGGAAGTTCTCGCGAATTCTATCTGCCACCACAATCGTGTCATTAAGGGAGTAGCCAATCACTGCAAGAATTGCAGCAAGCACCGTCAGATCAAACTCCAATCCCATCAGAGAGAAGAAGCCCAAAACAAACAACACATCATGCGCTAGCGCCATCACGGCACCTACGGCAAATTTGAATTGAAACCGAAAGCCCACGTACAACATGACTAGGCCCAGGGCGAGTAGCATAGCCAGGCCGCCTTGCTCGCGCAGTTCCTCACCCACAGCAGGCCCCACAAACTCCATTCGACGCAGTTCGACCGGAGAGCTAGAGGCTCGGCGCAGTACATCCACCATGGCCACCCCCTGCTCATCGGAGTAGCTAATGGGTAATCGAATCAAGACATCTCGATCAGTACCGAAGGCAACAACGATTACGCCGTCATAGCCCTTATCTTCGAGAGTTTTTCGAACTTCTTGTAAATTAGCCGTATCTCCATACTCAACCTCGACGAGGGTACCGCCAGTAAAATCGAGCCCCCAATTCAAAGATTTAGTCGCCAAAGCGCCGCCGGCCACTAACATTGCCAAGAGAGAAAAACCCGCAGCAAAACGACGCCAGGCCATAAAGGGAAGAACTTTCATACCTGAGCCTCCTCAGCGTCGCGCTTTGGCAGTGGGCCAATCGACAAGCTGTCTACCCGACGACCTCCGTAAATGAGATTAACCAGTGCTCTGGTACCTAAAATCGCGGTAAACATTGACGTAATAATGCCCAGGGACAAAGTGACCGCGAAGCCCTTGATTGGACCGGTGCCCACTGCATACAGGATGACTGCGACAATGAGCGTGGTGATGTTGGCATCGAGAATCGTCGCCACAGCTCGCTCAAAACCCGCATTAATTGCCATTTGCGGCGACATACGTCGAGCCAACTCTTCCCGTATTCGAGCAAAAATAAGCACGTTGGCATCTACCGCCATACCTACCGTTAAAACGATACCGGCGATACCCGGTAAGGTTAAGGTGGCGCCCAGAAGAGACATAAAGGCCAGGAGCAAAACAAGGTTTGTGGTTAATGCTATTACCGCTGTAACACCAAAGACTCGGTAATAAAGCACCATAAAGATGACTACCAAAATCAGGCCTATCTGAACCGACTTCACGCCTAGAGCAATATTTTCAGCCCCCAAAGATGGGCCCACAGTTCGCTCTTCAACAAACGTTATTGGCGCGGCAAGAGCACCTGCCCTAAGCATCAGCGCGAGCTCAGAAGCTTCACCGGGTGAGTCAAGGCCGGTAATTTGAAACGATGCCCCCAGAGCCGATTGGATAACGGGTGCAGTCAGTAATTTCTTTTCATCGTAGGGTATTTTTATAGCGATTTCTTCGCCGCTGTCATCTTGCTCATAACGGGTTCGATATTTGCGCTCTATGAACAGCACGCCCATACGTCGCTTGATATTACTGCGAGTAGCACGGGACATCAGCATACCCCCTTCACTGTCGAGGGTAATGGATACATTGGGCTGATTATTTTGATCAAAACCGGCTGCTGCGTTGGAGACCCGTTCGCCCGTGATGATCATTTCACGCTCCAACCATTCGGTCATTCCCGAACGGTTTTCACCCCGATATTCAAACCGCTGCCGTTCGGTCACGGGCGCATTGGTCTCTGCAACCAAGCGAAACTCGAGATTCGCGACCTTACCCAAAATTCTTTTCGCTTCGGCCGTATCCTGAATACCCGGCAACTCCACCACAATGCGGTTGGATCCTTGCTTTTGTACTAGGGGCTCGGAGACGCCGAGCTCATTAACTCGATTACGAATTGTGGTCAGGTTTTGATCGACAGCGTAATCCACAACTTCCTTCATGGTCGCATCGGTCACCTCGGCAAACAGCTCCCATTTATCGACGCCATCAACCCGGTCTAGCAACAGCTCTGGGTAGAGGTCTGCAGTGATTTTTCGGGCATCTTCCCGAACGGTTTCACTGAGAAAACTCATGCCAACACGCTGACCTTGAAGCCGAACCAGCCCTCGAATACGTGCCTCTCTGAGCCCGCGCTTAATTCCCGCCTCGTACATCTCAAGCCGGCGCTCTTTAGCGGCAGCAACATCGACTTCAAGCTTAAAATGAACACCGCCGCTGAGATCGAGTCCCAACTTCATCGGTTGGGCACCGCCGCTTTTGAGCCACTCGGGGGTTGTGGGCGCCAGATTCAAAGCAATGATGTAGTCGTCCCCTAACTCCCGGGCTAGTATTGCCTGGGCTCGAAGCTGGTCATCGCGCAGCGCGAGTCGAATAAGGGCCGTTTTACCTGAAGACTCTATTTGCTGCCCAAAGTACTCAATATCAGCGGCCTTTAAAGCCTCGCTGGCGCGGGATAGGGTGTTGTCGTCAATTATTTGCGAGCCGCTTGATCCGCCAATCTGAAGCGCAGGATCAGGTGCATATAAATTAGGCGCCGCATAATACAAGCCAAACAATGCCACGCAGAGAATCAACAGGTTTTTCCAAAGGGAATAACGATTAAGCATCGAAGTCTCGTAAAGTTGTGTCGCCGCAGACCCAGCGTAAGTCGCGGGTTAGCGAATCAATGGGCGCGCAGTTTAGCGATTGCACGCCCTCATTAATAGGCCAAGGTGGGGACGTAAGCGCGATATTTCAAGCTAACCAAGTTCTGGCATTGCGAAATAAGCGCATCCAACCCGAGTCTTCGGGCCAATCTTGAGGTGCCCAAGATAATTGTGAGGTGCGAAATACGCGTTCGGGGTGCGGCATCATGATGGTGACCCGCCCGTCTAAACTGCTCAGCCCCGCGATACCATTTGGCGAGCCGTTGGGATTGTATGGATAGCGCTGTGTCACGGTGCCGGCGTGGTCAACATAGCGTATTCCCACTGAGCCCGAATTATTCGCAACATTCAGCTGGTCATCGTTAGCAAACTGGGCACGTCCTTCGCCATGGGCCACGACAATCGGTAAGTGGGAACCTGCCATATCAGACAACAGTACAGAGGGGCTCTCCTCTACCCGCACCAAGGTCAAACGTGCTTCATATTGTTCCGAGGTATTGCGCGCAAAGCGTGGCCAATGGGCTGCTCCCGGTATCAGCTCGCTCAAATTAGACAACATTTGACAGCCGTTACAGACACCCAAACTAAAGGTGTCAGTGCGCTCGAAAAATGTGGAGAAGGCCTCACGCAGTTCGGGATTGAATAAAATCGTTTTAGCCCAACCCTCCCCCGCACCCAGGACATCACCGTAAGAAAATCCACCGCAGGCGGCTAAGCCCTTAAATCCGTCGAGAGTCATAGACCCCTGCAGTAAATCACTCATATGAACATCAACGGTAGTAAAGCCCGCGCAATGAAATGCCGCAGCCATTTCAGACTGGCCGTTAACCCCCTGCTCTCGGAGAATAGCTACCCGTGGTGAGACACCCTTGGCAATAAACGGCGCTGCGGTGTCCCTAGCCGGGTCAAAACTGAGCTTGGCTGACAAGCCGGGGTCGTTGTGCAAAATATTCTCAAACTCCTGATCGGCACACTCAGGGTTATCCCGCAGTTTTTGTAGCTGATAGCTTGTTGAGCTCCAGAGCTGCTGCAAGGCGCCCCGCTGACTGTCTATCAGCTCAAACCTCGGTGAATTAACCACAATTCGCTGGTCAAGGCGCGGAGATGCAATACGAGTGACACATCCTCCTAGTCCTGCTTCAATCGCCAACGCTTCGATCGGATGCACATCGGCGCTGTGAACTTGTATAACAACGCCCACTTCCTCACTGAATAAAGCCGCCAAAGCTGCCGCACCTTCGTCCTTGACGGAAACGTTCAGTCCGCAACGTGCCGTGAAGGCCATCTCAAGCAAGGTGACCAACAACCCGCCATCAGAACGATCGTGGTAAGCAAGAATAAGATCGCGAGACTTCAGTTGATTAACAAACTCAAAAAGTGCCTTCAAATCTGTCGCATCAACATCGGGCACTTCAGCGCCCAGCGCACCCCAGCACTGAGCCAACACGGAACCACCCAATCGATTTTTGCCGTGGCCCAAATCGATAAGCAAGAGTTCGGTATCTTCTTCCGCTACGAGCTCGGGAGTCAGGGTTGTTCTCACATCGCCAACCGGTGCAAAGGCAGAAACAATCAGAGAAACCGGGGCCGTCACCGACTTTTCTTCGCCCTGCTCCTGCCAGCTGGTTCGCATCGACATAGAGTCTTTGCCAACCGGCACCGTAATTCCAAGCTCCGGGCAAAATTCTAAACCCACGGTTTTAACGGTGTCGAATAAAATAGCGTCGTTATCACCGTGGCCGGAAGCGCACATCCAGTTGGCTGACAAACGAATGTCTGCGAGCTGCGCCACGGGAGAGGCCAAAATATTGGTAATGGCCTCGGCGATCGACAGTCTCGCAGAGGCCGGTCCACTCAGCAGAGCCACTGGCGTGCGCTCACCCATGCTCATGGCTTCACCAAGATGGGAGTCCATAGACACCGTCGTCACTGCACAGTCTGCAACGGGAACCTGCCAAGGCCCGACCATTTGATCTCTGGCAACTAAGCCTGTCACCGAGCGGTCACCAATGGTAATCAAAAAGCTTTTCGACCCCACGGCAGGGAACTGCAGCACTCGCTCCAAAGCTTCAGCAGGGCGCAGCTCCGCCACAAAATCATCACCACAGGCACTGCCTCGCCGTGCCTCTCGGTGCATTTTGGGTGGCTTCCCAAAGAGCAGTCCCATCGGAAGGTCAACCGGACTGTCCTCAAACTGCCTGTCCGACACTTCCAAGTGCATGGCTTCCGTCGCATGACCAACAACCGCGTAGGGACATCGCTCACGTCTACAGATCGCTTCGAATCGGGCTAAATACGCGGGCTCAACTGCAAGAACATAGCGCTCTTGAGCCTCGTTACACCAAATTTCCAGGGGGCTCATGCCTGGCTCATCACTGGGGATACTGCGCAGATCAATTTTGCCGCCCCGCCCACCATCCTTAACCAGCTCAGGCAGAGCATTACTAAGCCCGCCAGCCCCAACATCGTGAATAAAAGCAATGGGACTGTCCTCACCCAACGCCCAGCAGCGATCTATAACCTCCTGACAACGCCGCTCCATTTCCGGGTTGTGGCGTTGTACTGAGGCAAAGTCAAGGGCCTCATCACTATCACCGCTAGCCATAGACGAAGCCGCACCCCCGCCTAGCCCAATCAGCATGGCAGGGCCACCCAGCACTACAAGGTGGGCACCTGGCACTACCGCGCCTTTTTGAACGTGCTCTTCACGGATATTGCCAAAGCCACCGGCGATCATGATGGGTTTGTGATAACCCTTTATTCCCTGAGCCGTCGCCACTTCGAAGGTTCGAAAATAGCCGGCTAAGTTAGGTCGCCCAAACTCATTATTGAAGGCAGCCGCTCCAATGGGACCGTCGAGCATAATCTGCAAAGGGGAAACAATGCGTCCTGGACGTCCATAGCCGAGTTCCCAGGGCTGGGGCTGATCGGGTATTTCCAAGTGAGAAACCGTAAATCCTGCAAGACCCGCCTTGGGCTTTGAACCTCGTCCAACCGCACCCTCGTCACGAATTTCACCACCTGATCCTGTTGCTGCTCCGGCAAAGGGTGCGATAGCTGTGGGGTGATTATGGGTCTCCACCTTCATCAACAAGTGGATGGGTTCCTGATGATAGTGATATTCACCGCTGTCGGGGTCGGGAAACCAACGCCCACCGCTGTGACCAGCCACAACAGCTGCGTTATCAGAGTAAGCAGATAGCACGCCCTCGCCACCCAGGTGATGGGTGTTTCGAATCATGCCAAATAAAGAATGCTCACAATCAGCGCCGTCAATCGTCCAACTTGCATTAAAAATTTTGTGCCTACAATGTTCCGAATTAGCCTGAGCGAACATCATCAGTTCAATATCGCTGGGATCACGGCCAAGCGCTTGAAAAGCAGTGACGAGGTAATCAATCTCGTCTTCTGCAAGGGCCAGTCCCAATTGTTCATTGGCACGACGTAATGCCTCTTGTCCACGCTCGAGTATAGCTACGCGACTAAAGCGGGCGGGCTGGGCCTTTTGAAAAAGCAGCTCCAGTCCTGCAGCGTTAGCAAGGACAGATTCCACCATTCTGTCATGCAACAAACCATGAAGTTCAGTGAGATGCGCCGAATCCAAATTCGATAGCCCCTGAATCTCGTAACAAATACCGCGCTCTAAGCGCTGGATACCACCAAAGCCACAGTTATGCGCGATATCGGTAGCTTTACTCGACCACGGAGAAATCGTACCCACTCGAGGTACGACAATGAGGCAGTTTTCGTCAGCGGGTAACCCTTCACGTGCAATTTCAGCGGTACTAGGTTGCAGCAATCTGGCCAAGGCTTCTCGGCTGACCTCACCTTGATGCTCGATGGCATATAGAAAGTAAGCATCTTTAAGCTGCAGTCCGGAATCAAGACTCCTCAGCGCGCTCGCCAATGCCATAAATCGTGGCGACGACAGTGCGGAAGATCCGGGAAGAATAAACATGATGTACCTCCAGCCTTAGGAGGCTGCAGTATACCTGTGGCAGCGGGGCATCAACACACCGAACGCTTGTTAATCACACACGTTACACTGTCGCTATGAATTTTTTAAAAATCATCGCCATTTTGCTCGTATTTGTGTCGCTCTGGGGTTGTAGCGACGGCGACATATTCCGAGAGCTCGATGCCAATGGCGAGCTAATTGTGGTGACGCGCAACAGTCCAACCACCTACTATTTTGATGGTGACCAAGCTGCTGGATTCGAATATGACCTACTTCAAGCTTATGCCGATGCCCGCGGCTACTCCCTTCGCGTGGAGGTGGCCTTTACATTAGAAGAGCTCATCAGCCAACTTGATCAAGGTCAAGTACACCTGGGCGCCGCAGGAATGGCCGTGACTACTGAATTTGCCCAAAATTTATTGACCACCGATGCCTACCTAGAGCAAAACCCCGTCATCATTTATAAGAGCGGCAAGAACCGCCCTCGCCGCCTTGCAGACTTGGCCGAGAGAGACCTCATTGTCTTGGCCGACAGTAGTCATGCCGAGCTGCTCGAGGATCTTGTGGATCAAATTCCGACACTGACATGGCGCGAGGTGCAGGTAGGTGACACCTTGGAACTGATGAAGCTAGTTACTGAAGAAAGGGCCGAACTGGCCGTGCTAGGCGCCGCCGAATTCAGGCTTCAGCAACAGCTTTACCCACGATTAGTAGCAGCACTTGATCTCGATACAGGGGAATCTATCGGATGGTATCTACCCAATATTTCGGGTGCAGACACCTTGAGAAACGATATCAACCTATTTCTTCATGAAGCGCGTCAAACAGGGCTGTTGGCTAAAATAAGTGAACAGTATTTTGGAACAACACGTTTTTCCTCAAGAATGGGAGCATTCACCTTTAACCGAAGGGTCGACAGTTTACTGCCCAAGTGGCAACCACTGATCGAAGCGGTTGCTGCCGAGTATCAAATGGACTGGCGCTTATTAGCCGCCGTTTCCTATCAAGAATCTCACTGGGACCCCACTGCCAAATCTAGAACAGGGGTAGAGGGGATGATGATGCTCACTCGGAATACGGCAAAAGAGCTAAACGTGGAGAACCGCAAGGACCCACAACAGAGCCTGCGCGGTGGCGCGCGATTTATTAAAGATCTACTCAGACGCCTACCCGCAGACATTGAGCAACCCCATAGACTCTGGATGGCTCTCGCCGCCTATAATATTGGTCTGGGCCACCTTGAAGATGCCCGAGTTATCGCCGAGAAAAACGGCCTGAATCCGCACCTCTGGCCCGATGTTCGCTCGCAATTACCCAAACTCCAAAATCCGGATATCTACCCAACCACGCGATTTGGTTTTGCCCGGGGCAATGAAGCCATCACTTACGTTGATAATATCCGCCAATACTATTCCACCCTCCAGTTAATGAACGTAGCAGACGAGCGTATCCAACCCCCTATTAATGTGGCGGAAATGGCCGAAAACAGCGCGGCAATTGCCGTTCCCCTAGCGCTTTAGTCTGCAACTTTGACGACAGAACCGCGCTAATTTTGATCGTGGGGTACCGTCGCATAATAATGCCAGCACAGTAATGCCAGTGCGCTTCGATAAGGCGCAAAAGGGGTGGCAAAGACCTCGGTCTCTTTGGGTGTTGGCCTCTCGTCAAGACCCAAGAGTCGGCCAAACCCAACCCGTACCGCCAGGTCACCGCTAGGCCATATATCGGTGCGTCCCAAAGAAAACATCAGATACATTTGCGCCGACCAAGCGCCAAAACCGCGGATAGCTGTAATGCGTTGCAAAACCTCCTCATCAGACATTTTTGGCATCTCAAGGAGGGGCAGCTCGCCCTCGACAACAGCGACAGCCAGGCTGCGCAGGTATGAAATTTTTTGCCGCGATAAACCTACAGAACGCAAGGTTTCATCATCCTGACACAAGAGAATGTCTGGCTCCAGCTCACCGTCTAGTGCATCGACTAATCGCTGTGTAATCGACTCTGCGGCGCGGGTGGATACCTGCTGACCCACCACAATTTTCGCCAAGGAATCAAAACCATGGGCCCGATTTCGTGCGGGTGGTAAGCCAGTAAGATTTACTGCCTTAGCCACGCGAGCATCAATCTCTGCCGCAGCGTTAAGAGCCTTTTTAATATGAGAATCGGTCAATCGATAATTGGCGACACGTTTCATTACCTACAGACTCCGATCTAGACACTTTAGCTTTCTAACCAGACTGCCCCGAGCCCCTGTAATTATCAACGGCTATCGTTTGTTTTTCATTGAGTGCCTGAGGCCAAACCCTAGGTTTTTAACCCCTCACCTTGCGACTTTCGCTACGTTCATTGTGGACGTCAGGTATTGACCCCCAAACTGTCGGCGTTGTTTTTAGCCAATGCCCCAAGATAAGGTCACCAAAAAAGTCAGAGCTATCGCTCATTTAGCGGCCTCGCCGGTCATTGAAAAACTGTCGAAGCAACCTCGCCGATACGTCCGCAGAAACACCCTCATCCCATGCTACATGGTGATTCAGCCCTGGATTACTCAACGCAGAAAACGTGCTCACGACAGCCCCGGCCTTAGGTTCTCGCGCTGCAAATACCAAGCGCTCTACACGCGCATGAATGAGGGCGCCGCAGCACATGGTGCAGGGCTCCAAGGTCACATAAAGCGTGGTACCGGGCAGTCGGTAATTACGCATTTTTTCACTGGCCAACCTGAGCGCGAGTACTTCGGCGTGTGCCGTTGGATCGCAGGCTGATATTTGGGCATTGCCTGCCACCGCTAGAATCTCACCAGAACCTGCCACTAAAACAGCACCTACCGGCACCTCGCCTTTGGTCGCCGCTGTTTCAGCCGCTTCAAGCGCTACAGCCATGTAGCCGTGATCATCCAACTTTTTATCCTTTTGTGAACTCAGAGCATGCTTGCCACCAAAGCGTTAGCTTGCCATTCGACGGCCACATCGTCATCACTGTATTGCAACCATAAAAAAACCCCACGTCATTTGACGCAGGGTTTTTTAATCTCAAACCCAACAGGGAAAAATCAAAGGCCTACTGGCCTTATTTAGCTTTTGCAGCTCGTCGTTCTTTTTCTTCCACAATCACCTTCTCTGAAACAGACGCAGGACAAGGCAAGTAGTGGGAGAATTCCATAGAGAACTGACCACGTCCCGAAGTAATGGTTCTGAGGTGTCCGATATACCCAAACATTTCGGCTAGCGGTACATCGGCCTTAATGCGGATACCCGTGGGGGTCGAGTCCTGATCTTTGATCATGCCGCGACGTCGATTCAAGTCACCAATGACGTCGCCAACGTTATCTTCAGGCGCAAAAACATCGACCTTCATTATGGGCTCAATCAATTGAGGGCTCGCTTTCGGCATGGACTGTCGATAAGCACCCTTAGCCGCCAACTCAAAGGCAATCGCAGAGGAGTCTACCGCGTGAAATCCACCATCGTGGAGTTCTACTGCCACATCAAGCACTGGGAAGCCAGCAAGAGGCCCCTCTTCCATCATGACCCGGAAGCCTTTCTCAATCGCTGGGAAAAATTCTTTCGGTACATTACCGCCAACAACGCTTGAGGTAAATTGATACCCACTGCCAGGCTCACCCGGGATAATTTTGTAGTCAATTTTACCGAATTGACCCGATCCACCCGACTGCTTCTTGTGGGTGTAGGAGTCCTCGATCGCGCTAGTAATAGTCTCTCGATAGGCCACTTGGGGCTGGCCCACGTCGAGCTCGACACCGTAGGTACGCTTGAGAATATCAACTTTAATATCAAGGTGTAGTTCACCCATTCCCTTGAGAATGGTTTCGCCTGAATCCTCGTCAGTTTCGACTCGGAAGGAGGGATCCTCAGCGATCATCTTACCAATCGCCACGCCCATCTTCTCAGTACCTGCCTTGTCTTTAGGCGCCACTGCAATTGAGATAACAGGCTCCGGGAAGACCATCGCCTCAAGGGTGCAGGGCTCCGCCGTGCTGCACAATGTGTGACCGGTCTGAACATTCTTCATGCCGACACAGGCAAAGATATCCCCCGCCTGAGCCCTATCAATCTCGTTGCGCTCATCCGCGTGCATCTCAACCATACGTCCCACACGCTCGGTTTTTCCAGTCGCGGAGTTAAGTATGGTGTCACCTTTTTTGATCTGACCCGAGTAGACACGGATAAAGGTCAGCGCGCCAAAGCGATCGTCCATAATCTTAAATGCTAGAGCTCGGAATGCCTCTTCCGTCGAGACTATGGCCTTCTCACCGGTGGGATTGCCCTCTTCGTCGGTCAGATCCTGAGGATCCACCTCAGTGGGGCTTGGCAGATAATCGACAACGGCGTCGAGGACCAGCTGGATACCTTTATTTTTAAACGCCGAACCACAGTAAGTGGGGAAAAAATGCAGTCTGCGAGTGCCTTCGCGGATGCAGCGCTTGATATCGTCTATCGATGGCTCTTCACCTTCCATGTAGGCCATCATGACATCGTCATCCATTTCCACCGCAGCTTCGACAAGCTGTTCGCGATACATCGCGGCGTCATCAACTAAATCAGCAGGAATATCGGTGATCTCGTAGTTTTCTGGCAAGCCCGAGTCATCCCAGATGTGGGCCTTTTGAGTCAGAATATCGACCACCCCTGTGAACTCGTCCTCACGGCCGATGGGCAGCGTCATCACCAGCGGATTGGCACCCAGCACATTTCGCACCTGATCTACGACGCGATAAAAATCGGCACCAATTCGATCTAATTTGTTGACGAAGATCAGGCGAGAAACCTCAGAATCGTTGGCATAGCGCCAGTTAGTCTCTGACTGTGGTTCAACGCCTCCTGAGCCACAGAATACCCCAACACCACCGTCAAGCACTTTCAGCGAGCGATAGACCTCTACCGTAAAATCAACGTGTCCGGGGGTATCAATGATATTTAAGCGATGATCATTCCAAAAGCAGGTCGTAGCAGCCGATTGAATGGTAATACCACGTTCCTGCTCCTGTTCCATGAAATCGGTGGTTGCAGCACCATCATGAACTTCGCCAGTCTTATGGATTTTACCGGTCAGCTTGAGAATACGCTCGGTGGTTGTGGTCTTACCGGCATCAACGTGCGCAAAGATGCCAATATTTCGGTACATGGATAAGTCTGTCATGGTTTTTGTCACCCAGTCGGAATTTGTTCTTGATTGCCTACACCCACACCACTTGTACAGTGTGCCACTCGATGCAGGAGCACATCGGCGACGCTTTCGCGGTACAACAAAAAGAGGCCGTAGACGTCATCACAGAGCTACTCCAACGCTAAACCGCCGAAGCATGTGCAATTCGTGGTGCGCTATGTACCACATCCACGGTTTGAGCTGAAGGGGCTGCCGCTATTTAAGGTGGGCAAAGCGGAAAAAATACGGTTTTCTTTGACAAATTTATCATTTTAGGGGGATTGTGGCCTGCCAAGGGGCCTTCCCTAACAAAAGCACTGCGCAGCACTGCCTGCAGATAGCTGCGTTAAAAGTTACCCAAATCTCCGCTGAAAATTTTGTCTGGTGAGCACATTGACCCAATCCAAGTGCTTGCACCCTTCAACCGGCCTAAGCATGAGCTCACTGCCCGGTAAAGAACGCGCCTCCCCACACTTGCCAGCCCACTTCAGCTGATCTAGCGTGTCAGCAATAAAGACAATGAATAGGGTCTCCACATGACAATTCTAGCTTTTGAGAGCGGCCTACAACTGGCTGAGCGCCTGAAACAAGGTGATCTAAGCGCCCTTGAGCTGCTCGATTACTTTCTTGACAGAGTGCATCGCTTTAACCCTCAACTGAACGCGATCATAGAGATCCAAGAGGAGGAGGCTCGCGCCTGCGCCATTGCCGCGGACACGGCATTGGCGGCCCAACCTTCACAAGCCCTTGGACCCTTCCACGGTGTCCCAATGACGATCAAGGAAAGTTTCGACGTTACGGGGATGCATACGACTCGGGGCAACCTGGCGTTTAAAGACCACATTGCCAGCACCGATGCGCTTGCAGTTTCTCGTCTACGTCAAGCCGGAGCCAACATATTTGGCAAGACCAACGTGCCTTTGGACCTCGCCGACTTCCAATCCTACAACGCCATATACGGCACGACCAACAATCCCTGGGACCTAAAGCGCGCTGCTGGCGGATCCTCCGGAGGGTCTGCAGTAGCCATGGCTGCGGGGCTCTCGGGCATCGAGAACGGTTCAGATATTGGCGGTTCTATTCGCAATCCTGCGCATTACTGCGGGGTTTTTGGCCATAAACCGACATGGGGACTGCTACCGCCTAGGGGCCATGCAGCGCCGGGCGTATTAGCGCAGTCTGATCTAGCGGTTATTGGCCCCCTTGCGCGCAGTGCCTCTGATTTGGAGGCCCTACTCCTCGCAGAAGCCGGACCCGACGAAATTATGGCCGGCGGGTATCGTTTAGATTTAGCGCAACCTAAGTTCTCTAGCCTCAAGGAGCTGCGAGTCGCCGCCATGGTTAACAGCCCGCTAGCGCCTGTGTCTCAGGCCTGCGAGTCTCGGGTTGAAGGTGTTTTGGAGATTATCCGAGGTGCTGGAGGCCAGATAAACTACGAAGCCAGGCCGGATTTCGATATGGGTGAAGGTCATGAGGTTTATCAAAATTTGCTGTGGGCGGTAATGGCCTCGCGATCAGATGACGCCACGTATGCCCAACTGTCTGAGGAGGTCTCGGCACTTACCCCTGAAGATCGGTCACCACGGGCACAAAACCTGAGAGCTCGATTTGCCACCTACAGGGACTACAGCACTGCCAACGAATCAAGAACGCACCAGCGATGGGCTTGGCATAAGTTCTTTCAAGAGTATGACCTCATGATTACGCCCATTATGGCCACGCCGGCATTTCTTCATGATCACCAACCCTTCGGACAAAGGAGCGTTGACGTTGATGGTGCACCACGCCCTTATTTTGAGCAGCTATTTTGGGCCGGGCTCGCCATTAACAGTTACCTGCCAGCCACCATTGTACCCACAGGAGCACTGGGTGACGGTTTACCCATAGGTGTGCAGATCATAGGACCTGAATTTGGCGACTTGAAAGTGCTGCAGGCAGCCAAGCTCCTTGAGCGGGAAGGGATGATCTTTATACCGCCGCCGGGCTATGAGGATTGACGGCGAAAGCCTTCTCAGAGAACCTGCAGCAACCGTTAATCGTTACAAAGAAACGACATTTTTGTTTTGGCAAACTCAAACTCTTCTAAGGTCGCCGCATTAACCACCATTTCTTTAGCTTGAAGACACTCATCGGCCTCCTCAGCACTTTCTTCCGCTACGGACTCGACAACCGCCGCATTGGCAGGCTCGCAATAGGCTGCAGAAATACGACGCACATTGGCGGTTTCTCCAGCCTTCTCCAGTGCCACACAATCACCCCTGACAATTTCAGTTTGATCAGTAACCACCTGCGCCATTCCCATGGAGCCAAGGTCAATGGTATAGAGCATGCCACTAGTACTGCCCTGAGAACTTGACGCAATCGCGCCACCCGCTGCAGCTCCTACAAGGGCATTACGCGCCTTCTTCTTTTTACTTTTACCGCTGGCACTCGCCAACCCCAAAGCGCCACCAACAACAGCGCCGCGAGGAACCGCTCCACTGTTCAAATCTACCCGCTCTTTCTGCACGACAGTGCCGTATTGAATGGACGCACTCTGGCCCTTTTTTTGAGCGTGTACCGACACGCTTGTCGCAGCGAGAAAAGTTAAGACCATAGTGATAAAAAAATGGTGAGGGCGCATGGAGATTCCTTGTTGTGTGGCAAAGCTTAAAAGCGTCAGTGGATATCTTAACCTGATTTAAGATAAGCGTTGGGCATATTAACCCGATAAGGTTTCAGGCAAAATTTTAGTATTTTGTTAAAACGCGACAGTCTTAAAGGCTGGAAGCCCAATGCTATAATCGACCTTCGAGTATTGGGTGCACTCCTATTCAGCACTCCCAAATTTAATCATGCCGATAAAATATGAGCGGAGTTTATGCACAGCATCTTTAGTTTTCTCAGTTCTCGCGGCCACTGGCTTCTGCTTGCCTCTGTGAGCTTGGTCATGCTGCTTGTAGCTCTGTACTACCAGTACTCACTCGGGGAAGAGCCCTGTCAGGTCTGTATCCAGGCGCGCTTGTGGGTGGTGGCATTGCTGCTGGTCAGCATCTGTGCCGCCTGTCTTCCCAATCAACCTGGCATACGATTAGGAGGCAATGTCCTGGCGCTGTTTTGCGCTGGTGCGCTCGGGGAGCGCGCCTGGTTTCTTTACCAGTTAGAAAATGGCATAGGCAATGGCAGCTGCGAATTTCAGCTCGGCATGCCCGATTGGTTTGCCGTTGATCAATGGTTTCCCGCGCTATTTGAAGTGCGAAATTTATGCTCTTTCACCCCCGACATGCTGTTTGGATTCAGTATGGCGGAAGGTCTTCTGCTTTCCTCTGGACTGCTCACGGCCGTCATCGGTTGCGCGCTCGCGGTCAGTCAAATGACCCTTCATGCAGTGCCTAAAACCAATTAATTTTCCTGATAACAACCACAGCAAAACACAAGGCTAGGTGTTGCTTTCCACGCCGTCGGCTCCCTTAGAGCATGCTCAGCCCAGCCACGGGAGACAGCCCTCAAGGCGGTGAGCAAAGCAACGGCCCGACGGTCCAAACAGCGAAATAGCGAAATAATCTCCCGTTATCGTATTGGGCTGGCGCTGGAAATTTGCCAATGCATTGCAACTCATGCGGTGAAAAATACCTGTAAGCTTCTGATCGTATACCCTTATTTTTATGACTCACAGGTCCCTCATTATGCAAAGGTCTTTCGCCGCTTTGTCATTGTTCGCTGCTATCTGCCTATCTGTGCAGACCCTTGCCAATGAAAACCGTGAGATGGCCGACCGCGTTATTCTGGGTGCCATATATACCGTCAATGACAACCAGCCTTGGGCCGAAGCCATTGCCCTTAAAGATGGCGTTATTGTCTATGTGGGTGACAAATCCGAAAGCCACCGATGGATCGGTGAGAACACTGAAGTGACAACACTTAAGAACCAAATGGTAGTCCCGGGTTTTCACGACTCTCATGCACACCTACTAATCGGTGTTGCCACCGATACAGAATGCGACCTCATCAGACTTGAGAGCATCGCTGAGGTCAAAGCCAAACTCATCCAGTGCCAAGCGCTTTCTGGGTTTGGCGGTGCACAGTGGATTATTGGATCGGGATGGGCACCGTATCTTTGGCCCAAATCAGAGCCCAATAAAGCGCTGCTCGATGGGTTATTCCCAGATCGTCCCGTATACCTGTCGTCCAGCTTTGGGCACTCTGCCTGGGTCAATAGTAAGGCGCTAGAACTCACAGGCATAACAGCCAGCACAGATCCCGGCGCCGACGGAGTTGTCGTATTGGATCCTGAGACCGGCGAGCCCACAGGCACTTTGCACGATGCCGCGATGCTGCTCGTTAAAAACGCTTTGCCCGAGATGACAGAAGAACATCGACTGAACAGTATTCGCGCGGCACTCGCCATGGCCCATAAATTAGGTGTAACCGCAGTCATCGAACCGGGCGTCGATGCCGACCTATTGGCCCCCTTGTTAACCCTTTCCGATCAGGGGGAGTTTAAAATTAGGGCACTCACTTCCCTGTCCACGATTAATTGGCAGCCGGGTGTTTTTGACGATGCTATTTTTAATTTGCTAGAACAGCGGCATGAGTGGCGTCGCCCCAATATCGGTGTCGATTCCGTAAAAATTTATATGGATGGCGTGATCGAAAGCTATACGGGCGCCTTGCTAGAGCCCTATGAGGGCTCAGACCACGACAGGGGACCGCGCTTCTATAGTCAGGAGCAGGTCAATCGCTATTTCAGCCGCTTTGACGCCATGGGCCTGCAAATTCATGTCCATGCCATTGGGGATGCTGGCGTCAGGATTGCCCTTAACGGTTATGAGGCGGCCCAGAAGGCCAATGGGCCCTCAGACAATCGCCACCACATGACACATTTACAGCTGATCTCCGAAGAGGATGTGCCTCGCTTCGCCCAATATAATGTTGGCGCAACATTTCAGCCTTTGTGGGCTTATTACGATCCCGCGGCGGTTGAACTCGATATTCCAGCGATTGGAGCCGAACGCACCCATAATATGTACCCTATTGGCAGCGTTCATCGATCAGGAGGGCGCATTAATGGCGCTAGCGACTACTTCGTGACCGATATGAACCCGTTATTAGCCATAGAGGTCGCTATCACTCGCCAAGACCCTTATACCAATAGCGGCGAGCCCCTCAATGCCAACGAGCGCGTAGATTTAGCCACCATGATTAAGGCTTACACACTCAATGGTGCGTATACCATGGGCCTTGAAAAGCAGCAGGGCAGCCTCGAGGTCGGCAAGCTGGCAGACCTGGTGATACTTGATAACAATCTTTTCGAGCTGACGCCCTATGAGATTTCAGACACAGTTGTCGTAGAAACCATTTTTGCAGGGGAAACCGTCTACAAAAGCAACGCGAACTAAGTCTGGGCCAACGTGGTCGCTTATTTACTGCAAGCCGGCCGCTTAATTGAGGGCACCATCAGGCCATACCCGCTTGAACCTCTTCAATGACAGCGTGGGCCAACATAACGTCCTCGTAGGTGGTATCAAACTGCCCCACCTGAAAACGAATCACTTTTTGCCCCTGCCAAACGCCCTGGGTCAGATAAATTCGACCATCATCGTTGATAGCATCGACTAGCCGCTGCTGTGCCCTGTCGTCGCCTGCGCATCGAAAAGAAAACAAACTAAGCACGGGCTCACTGGTGATAAAAAATCCGGGGGTTTGTCGCAGTCGCTCGCATAATTTCTGCGCCCAAAGCACGTGATTTCGCAGGCGATGTCGCAATCCTTCCAGGCCATAAGATCGAATTAAAAACCAGAGCTTGAGCGCCCGAAATCTGCGTCCCAGAGGAATAGTCCATTCCGAAAAGTTAGTAATATCTTCCTGGCTCGTAGTCAGGTATTCGGGCTCAATTTTCAATGTGGCAAGCTGGGCCTGAGCATCTTTAAGGAACTGTACTGAACAGTCAAACTGAGCTCCCAGCCATTTATGCGGATTAAAAACGATGCTATCGAAATTACTGACGCCCTCCCAAAGACCACTGCGTAGCTCAGGACAAATCATGGCAGCCCCCGCCCATGCGGCATCTAAATGGGTGTATAAATTCTCGTCCTTAGCAATGTCTGTAATAAGACTGAGGTCGTCGCAGGCACCAATACTCGTACCTCCGGTGACGGCAATAATGCCCGCGGGGTGGTAGCCCGCGAGTCGATCATCGCTAATAGCCCTGCGCAGTGCGTCACCGTCCAAGCTATGTAATGGGCCTTGGGTGGAGATTTTTACCAAATTAGCCTGTCCAATCCCCGCAACCCAGCAAGCGCGATCAATCGATGAATGCACCTGATCAGAGCAGTAAATTCTAATTTTTCCCTGCTCTGAAAGCCCCTGCGCGTTACCCGTGAAGCCCGTCGCTCTTTCGCGCATAGTGAGTACAGCAGAGAGGGTCGCCGAAGACGCGCTATCTTGAATGACACCGGTATAACCGTCGGCAATACCCAACGCCTGGCGCAACCATGCCACCATCACCTGTTCCATTTCGGTCGCTGCGGGCGATGTTTGCCAAAGCATGCACTGTGCTGCAATGGTGGAGACGAGCATTTCAGCAAGCATAGAGGGTGGGGCTGCATTCGCCGGAAAATAGGCAAAAAATCGAGGATGCTGCCAGTGGGTCATACCGGGCATGACGATGCGCTCAAAATCGCTCATGATGGTGGTCATGTCTTCACTATTTTCAGGCGGTGAAGAGGGTAGCTGCGCCCTAATAGCGCCGGGTGCTGTTTGAGCACGCACAGGTAAAGCACGAATGTTTTGATGATAATCAGAGGCCCATTCAGCGATTTTACGGCCCCATTCGGAAAACTCATCCCACTGCACGGCAACTGCTCCCTTAGAAATTAAGCACACCTATGTATTTGCCAGCTACCATAACCTGACAGGCCTGCAATAGCTCAACGCCCAACAAGTCATATTGCAATCTGCTTTGCCTGGTGAGTGCCTTCGACGCGAAAAATCACTTATCCCATAGTTGATTAAATTAAAGCTCGCGACTTCGAGGCTACCCCCCCAGAAAACACTAAACGGAAACGCAAACGAAGCACTAACAGACATCACTCACCAGGGGATTCAAACCGGTTTTTCTCAAGATTCTTGATCACATTTTCTGGCGTGAATACCCTTCCATTCATTACGATGTAGCATCCCGACGGCAGTATCTGTACTGCCGCAACGGAACCGCCAATGTTAAAAACCGCGTCGTTGTGCGCAAAGGCGGCGGGCTGTAAAGCGCCTGTTAAAACAATAGTTTTACCTTGAACGATAGACAACGCTTTAGCTGTCTCAATCATACCGTCGGTTCCGTGAGTAATAAGAATACGATCCTGCGAGGAAGCGGCAACGCGTTCAACAATATGACGCCGGTCCTGTTCGCTCATATCGAGGCTGTCAACCTTCATGAGTTCCTCAACGGTGAAATCGAAGCCAACGCCCATACTGTTAAGAAGGGGACCAATAATCGCATCGCCTATTTCGTAGTCGCTCTTTTTATCGAAATAAATCTTGTCGATGGTGCCGCCCGTGGTGAAAACCGCGAGTTTCATATTGGGTAACCTCCTTCACGGACGCTCTTGCGCCCTCCCAAAAGACAGATCGCACGACGCATTACTTCATATCGTGCTGCTAGTCCCTGCTAGTATCAGCGATTATTCTAAAGCGCTTCGATAAGGTCTGACATCAAGCTTTAACTTTTTTGCCCCACCAGATGATCACAGGCAATGTAAGAATCGTGGGGAGTATCCAGCCCAGCCATGCTGGCGTGAAGCTGATGTTAACGACTAGAACCGCCGTGGAAACAGCGATGGTACCGCCCAACATATTAGCGAGGTGCTTGGCGATTCGTACTTTCCCTCTGGCAGCACGATCGCGATGTGAGCGTGCATCGAAAAAACTCAACACGATAGCAATGAGACCAAAAACACCTAGGGGCACAGACGCACTGCTAAATTTCGGGTAACTCTGTAACGCCAAAAACCACATCAGCATACCTGAAAACGCCAGAACACTGACGGCCAGCCAATCTATCCAGTGGGGGTTACCGCTCCGATTTCGGGCAAAACGCCAACCGGAAAACGCAAGATAGAAAGAAAACAGAGCCACGAGCAAAAGGAAGATATTCGACGTCTGCAACGACATGATTACCGCGGTAATAAAAATAATAACCATCGACGCAAAGTAGAGCTGCCCAGCATACCGATGCAGCTTGCCACCCTTATGAGTTGTCAGCGCAGTTAAGGCTGAAACTAGTGCTAGAGACCCTGCAGCGATATGCGGAACTAACAGTCCATCCATAAAACCTCCTGAGTTCGATCATTTTGGCTCTGGCGCAAGCATCAGGGCAAGAGTCAGGAGATTTCGGCTTCGAAACATTGCTTACATCAGCCATCCCATGTATTCCAATTCGCTCAGTTAAAAACCTTAAAGTTTAGACGGCTGGTGCCACTCGATTGCAGGCCAATATCAACACTGTGACCCTTAAGAATCGAACAGCGGAATCCATAGCGGAGTCATAACTGTTTAAGCTTCAGTAGAGCAACAAAAGCTTAGAGCTTAAGGTTTGCCATGATATCAAGCTGTCGCCTGCGCACCCCTTGAACCGTCGACGGGAACTCGTTAATCACCTGAGTACTTTGTGACACGCTGTCAAAAGCTGGCCACAGCGGAACTTGACCACCATTGGGGCTCCCTGTAGTCGCAAAGTTGACCCAATAGCGCATCATAATTTGAGAGACCTGCCGATCAGTCTCAGTCCAGTCGAAACCTACTTTATGGGTATTGCCGAAAACCAAAGCCAGGTCACCCGAGTGATAAGCCCCTCCACTGCGTGGCCCCCCGGGTAAACTTAACTCCGGCGGCTCCGGGGTATACAAATGAAAAGCGGGGGGAACGTGATCCATAAAGTATAAAAACGTGGGTTGGCCAATGGCCTGCTGATAATTTGCCCAGCGGTGCATGCCAAAGGCCATAAAATAGTCTGTCGCAATAGCATGCTGAATCTTTCCCGGCGTTAAATCTGGCTGCGCATAAAGCCCTTTTAGTACTTGAGCCCTATCGCCTACCAGCATTAACAGAAAATCATCGAGCCCCTCATCTGTGAGGTCGGTGTTTACCGGAAATAGCTCTACGCCTTCATCGGCTAGAAAACCCAGCAGCAGCGGTATTTGCGCCTGACGCCCAGCCTTAAAGGTGGCATCTGGAAATTCTGGTAACACCCAACCATCGACGGTGATGCGACTTTCGTCGGCCCACCGGGTTTGCTCGGAAGCCGCCAATAATTCCTCGGCACCTATCCCTCGTAAAGCTTCTAGTGTGGTCACGTTCAAGGCGTTAACCAACGTTGATCCTCGGCCATAACCATCAGCATCTTGTTCTGACATAGTATTAACGCAGGCCGCTGACTGGCCGATCGCCTTGTTGAAAAGCCCCTCTGCCAAGGGTGAAGCCATAAGCGCGCAAACACTTTGCGAGCCCGCAGACTGACCAAAAATCGTGACGTTATTTGGGTCACCTCCGAAGGCTTGAATATTATCGCTCACCCATTGAAGTGCCGCGATTTTGTCCAATAGCCCGTAATTACCTGCACTTTCATAACTCGATTCACTGGCCAACAGCGGGTGCGCGAGAAAGCCAAAAGGGCCTAAACGATAGTTAATGGTAACCAACACCACGCCCTGCCCAGCCAATTCGGTACCGTCGAAAATAAGCGAGTGACCCTGGCCACTGGTGTGAGCCCCACCATGAAACCAAACCATAACCGGTTTTTTTTTCGCGACGTCTGCAGTCCACACATTGAGGTACAAACAATCTTCAGAGACAGCGAAGCCTTCTCTGCGCCAGACAAAATTAGAGGTATGTTGTAGCTGGTAACAGCTGTCAGAAAAGGTATCTGCTTTACGCGTGCCTTGCCAAGGGCTGGGTACAACAGGAGGTCGCCAGCGTAAATCACCCACCGGTGGTTGAGCGTAGGGCAGGCCTCGAAAGACGGTAATAGGGACACCTGATGACAGCTCAAAGGGCGAATACACGCCCTCGACAAGCCCTTGCTCAATCGCCACGACTTGTGGCGATGACATGCCGTTGGTGCCGTCCTCTTCGGCGACACAACTCACCATTAAAAGCAGATAAACCAGCCCAAAAGCTCTCATCATGCCCAGTTTCCCAGCTTATTTTCGAGCACCCATAGTAGTGAGGCACCGCGTTTACGTAAATAAGCGAAAGGCACTAACCAAACTCCTTACCGGTGAGCCCCACGGCTATCGGTTCAGTCAATGGAAAATGTCGTTTCGGGCACTCAGCAGTCAAAGCACAGAGATTCAAGTCACTCAAAACAGGCCTGACGGCGCGCCGCAATTTCAGTGGCACCGAGTTGATTCAAGGTACCTATATTCTGATCGGTAATTAGAGCCGCATCAGCAGGCGATGCAACGACACGACCAACGCTCGACTCGCGCAGTATGTGCATCATCGGGTAAGGCGAACGGTTAGTGTAATTTTCGGCGGCATTAATAGCAGTCCCTGCAAATTGGTACTGCGGATGAAAACCAACTAACTGATAAACACCCACACGATCCAGCATCTCCAACAGCCCGTGAGTAACATCCTGAAAATCATTAAAGTCTCTAAAATCTGGAAATGCCGACTCTAAAATTAAAAAGCTGGTTTCTATATCTGCGTTCTCATCCAGAAGGATTAGTGTGTCACGCAACGCGGAGAGAATGCCTTCCTCATCGGAGCCCCCATAAACCCGGTAATCAATGGACTTCCGCACCACTTCCCGTCTTGCAAAAGGACAGAGATTGAGGTCAATAACGACCGTTTGGATCCAGCGCTGAGTAATAGTGATCGGTGTTTTTATGGTCAATCTCCTTGTTCGCCTCAATCCTATGGTAATTTGCTGGCGGGCAAATGCGCTGTTGCCAGATTATCACTGTTACAAAATATAGAGCCCCATCATGGTTTGGATATGTCCCATTTGCGAGCTTGGTCTTGATAGAAATACGCAGGGCTGGTCTTGTGTCAATCAACACAGTTTTGATGAAGCAAAAGAAGGCTACGTCAATTTGCTTCCAGCTCACCAAAAACGCAGTAAGAATCCCGGCGATAACCTCAAAATGGTGCAGGGACGTCGCACGATACATGACTCGCAGCTGTATCAACCCTTAGCAGAGGTCTTGTCCTCCATCGTCAAGCAGTATGCAGACTCAAGCGCCTTGCTCGATATTGGATGTGGCGAAGGTTACTACGGAGGTTTTATCGCAAGAACTGTACCGACAGTCACTCTGTACGGGATTGATATTGCTAAATCAGCGGTGAAGTTAGCCGCCAAAACATATTGTGACCAGCACTTTGCTGTTGCGGGTGCACGCCGTCTGCCAGTCGCTACCTCTACCATCGATTTAGCCATGTGTATTTTCTCCCCCTCGACCGATAGCGAGGTGGCTCGCGTGCTAAGAAGTGGCGGACATTACCTTGAAGTTGGCCCTGCCCCTAGTCACCTATGGGAATTAAAAACCGCACTGTATGACCAGCCCCACGAGCACAAGGCACTAAGGCGCGCCGTATCAGGCAGCACGCTCACTCAGGAGGGCGAGGTAAATTACGAAAAACAACTTAACAACGCCCAGCTGCGGGCGCTAATAGACGCAACCCCCTTTGCATTTCGGGGCCATAGAGAGAAACGGGCCCAGCTTCGCGAACAGGCATCCGTCACCCTTACCATGTCATTTTCCTGGCGTCTGTTTACTCAGATGAAGCAGCCTACAACGGTTTGAACCCTAAGATCTTTGATCGGAGGGTTAGAGGGTCAGAGGGTCAGAGGGTCAGAGGGTCAGATAATGTACATTGTGCAAGCATGCCGGCGCCAAAAATTGTGCAACCTTTGACGGCCTCCTGATGTGCTTTAAAACATCAACGTTGACGTGTTTCTCGGGTCTCAAATTCACCCTAAGGGCCGAATCTAGGATTATCGCTTGGCTTTCAACCGACGGGCTTTAATACTGCGCCCTTTGACTTTACCTTCAGCAAGATAATTCATCGCTTGCCGCAACGCTGATCTTTCAATGGCCACATAACTGCCGTTATCGAGTATTTTAATTTTGCCAATAGCATCGCCAGACAAGCCCGCATCACCGGTAAGCGCACCCAAAATATCTCCTGGACGTATTTTTTGTTTCCTACCCGCATCGAGTTGCAGGGTCACCATAGAGCCTTGCAGCTGATAATTGGGATCACGGTCTAGCGATGCTAAGACATCACAGACACAGTGGTTTTTCAAATAGTCCTCAATAACACGCATCCTCGGCGACTCAGGAGGCGTCACAAGACTCATGGCTAAGCCAGACTCACCCGCGCGACCGGTGCGCCCAATGCGATGTACATAGGTATCTGCATCTCGAGGCAGCTCAAAATTAACCACCATTTCCAGAGAGGGAATATCCAACCCCCTAGCCGCAACATCGCTGGCCACTAAAACAGGACAAGAGTTATTGGCGAATTGCAGCAAAACCTGATCGCGATCCCGCTGTTCTAAATCACCATGAATAGCAGCCGCCTCAATATCATGTTCACAAAGGAAACGCGCCACTTCGGCGCACTGCTTTTTTGTATTACAAAAAACCATCGCATTCGACGGGCGGTAATGTTCAAAAAGTGCCAGCAAAGCCACATTTCGCTCGTGCTTTTGAACTTCAAAAAAAACCTGTTCTAGGACCACCTCGTCATGAACAACATTTGTATCGACGGTAATTTGTATCGGATTTTTTTGTATGGACCGACTGACTTTCTTTATATCGTCTGGAAACGTGGCCGATAGCAAAAGTGTCTGTCGTTCCGTCGGTAATTTCGCCGTAATTTCGGCCATAACGTCAGCAAAACCCATGTCCAACATACGGTCAGCTTCATCAAGGACAAAAGTCGTGACGCCTTTCAGCTCCAAGGTGCCGCGCTGCAAATGATCCTGAATACGGCCGGGGGTACCGACAACAATGTGGGCACCGTGCTGGAGAGAATCCCGCTGCACACCAAAGGGCTTACCTCCACACAGCATGACGACTTTGACGTTCGACATTCGACTGGCCAACTGTCGAATCGCCTGACCCACCTGCTCTGCCAGCTCGCGAGTGGGGCACATCACAATTCCCTGCACACCAAAAAACCTGGGGTTTAAATGGTGCAGCAAACCAATGGCAAAGGCCGCCGTCTTACCGCTACCAGTCTTTGCCTGAATAATGACGTCTTTGCGCTGCAGGATGGGCGGCAAGCTTTGAGCCTGAACCGGGGTCATGCTGGCATAACCCAAGCCGGTCAATGCGTCCAGCTGTGACGGGTTCAGTGGCAGCGAAGAAAAATGAGAGGATGACATGACAATTTACAGACGCGAACGGAGGTAAACCATAGCAGACTGCCGCCAGTCAAAGGGCGGTATTGCCTCAGGATGCGAAGCAATACCAACAACAAAGGCTATGCAGCGATCCGTTCAATAATAATAGCCGGCGCCATACCTCCTGCCGCACACATGGTTACTAGCCCGTAACGCTTCTGCTGACGTTCCAGTTCATCCAAAATAGTGCCAATTAGAATAGATCCGGTTGCCCCAATTGGGTGACCTAATGCCATGGCGCCGCCATTAACATTGACCTTGCTACGATCAAGACCTAGGTCGCGAATAAATTTTTCAGCAACCACCGCAAACGCCTCGTTAATTTCCCAAAGGTCTATATCAGCAATATCAAGGCCCGCCTTCGCCAATACTTTTCTCGCCGCCGGTACCGGCGCATTAAGCATTAAAGTTGGACAGTCACCTTGATTGGCTGTGGCCACCACCCGTGCTCTTGGGGTGAGCCCGGTTCGCTGTATGTAGTCTTCAGACGCCAGCAGTAAGGCCGCGGCACCATCCACGACACCGGAGGAGTTTCCCGCGTGATGAATATGATTAAAAGTTTCTAAATCGGGATACTTTCGCTGAATTAACTGGCCGTAAGTCGTACCCGACTCTTCTACAGGCACATCACGCACCACATCGAAGACGGTCTTTAGGCCCGATAGGCTTTCTAGGGTAGTCTCAGGGCGCGGAAATTCCTCATGATCTAGCGCGACAGAACCATCAGGATTTGTCACCGTAATAAGGGACCGATTAAAACGCCCCTCGGCGATGGCTTGTGCTGCTCGCTGCTGACTGGTGAGGGCCAATTTATCAACTGAGGCTCTATCGATACCTTCCATCGTGGCAATAGCGTCGGCACAAACACCCTGCTGAGATTGTGGGTGCATGGCTCTTAAGGTCAAATTCCCAGAGTCCAACATTGGGGGAACCCCGGGCTCACCGATTGACGGGTAATAACTCATCATCTCAGTCCCCCCAGCCACAACGAGATCTTCCATACCCGACATGACTTGGGCGGCCGCCAAACTAACGCTGGTAATACCAGAGCCGCAATAACGATCTAAGGTCACTCCAGACGAACGAATGTCATAGCCCGCAGTAAGCGCAGCCATACGCCCCAGATCTCCCGACTGCTTACCGCTTTGGGAGGACGTCCCCCAAATAACATCATCAATCTCTGAGGTATTGAGTTGGTTACGTTCCGCGAGCGCCTTGAGAACAGTTGAACCTAGATAAGACGGATGAAGGTGCGCCAAGGCCCCTTTACCAACCTTGCCAATTCCACGGGGTGTCCTGCAAGCATCTACGATGTAGGCGTTTGGCATAGTGTTCTCCTGAACGTTTTGATACGTCAAATTTGAGACGACGAAATTACGTGGCTTTACCTTGTAAGGTCAAGTAGCGGCGTTGTAGGGCGACCTACGTCACAGGGCTGACCCATTAAAAGGCTAAGACTCTCTATTTTGACCTGCTTCATGTCTTAGACTACAAATACATAAGTGAATAGCCCTATGCCTTAGGGTGCTGTCATGGCATCGCGAATGGTTTGTAAAAACTGCTCCCCGTACTTTGCTAACTTACGTTCGCCAACACCACTGAGGCCTGCAAACTCATCCATCGATTGAGGTAAGGAAGAGCACATTTCCAATAATGTACTATCGTGAAAGATGACATACGGCGGCACACCCTGCTCCTCAGCAAGCTCTCGACGGCATTCCCGAAGAGCCTCCCAGAGCCCTACATTGATATCATCGGGTAGCGCAGATTTTGTTTGTCGCCGGGCAGTTTTCTGCAGCTGATCCTGCCTTAGAGCAATCTCTTCCTCACCTTTTAAAAGAGCGCGACAGCGCTCCTGAAGCTTCAGCGCACCAAATCTATCGAGATCAACGGATAAATAGCCACGTCCAACCAATTGACGAAAGACCGACCGCCACTGATTAGCATCTAGGGATTTACCCACCCCATAAGTCGGCAAATGATGATGATCAAATTGCCAGATTTTATCGGTTTCGGCTCCGCGCAGAACGTCGATCAAATGATTTACCCCAAAACGCTGACCTGTTCTGAAGACGGCGCTGAGCGCCATCTGGCTTGCCTCAGTACCATCCCAGGTCTGTGCAGGTTCTAGGCAACTGTCACAGTTACCGCAAACACCAGGGTAAGCCTCACCAAAA
>CALKNZ010000073.1 GCA_938091995.1 uncultured Luminiphilus sp.
TGAATTGCCCCAATACAGGGGGATATCGGCTGACGATGAGTGCTGTATTGATCAACATCAGTGGGCTCAGCGCCAATTTCGATTTCGATTATCCGCTCCAATCCATCTGCACAGATCGTCACGGTAAATAAGACACCACCAACGCGACACCACCAAGAGCTGCGCCAGATATTAGAACTCAAGCGTGTTCAAAGCTCAGCCCGCTGTTTGGGCAAGAAAACCTTAAGCAATACAGCCAGAGCGGTTGTTTTATGGGACATAAAAAAAGACCAACAGCCAAGCTGTTGATCTTTAGCTTTTATATGGCTCCGCCTGCTGGGCTCGAACCAGCGACCCATTGATTAACAGTCAATTGCTCTACCAACTGAGCTAAGGCGGAAAGGCTTCCGTAAGGAAGGCGCGAATAGTAATTAGCAGCCTGCAGAGTGTCAATACCCAGACAGCTGTCACGGATATGTCGTTAATGGTTTTCCTGCTCAGTCTGCAAATCATTCATACTCTGCCACATAGGTCAGGATTGAAGGATTAAGAGGTGTTTTTTGTCAAAATTGTTTGAGATTTCATCGAGCTTCGAGCCTGCAGGAGACCAGCCCGCTGCGATTGTGCAGCTGACCGAGGGTCTTCAGGCAGGGTTAGCCTCGCAAATTTTGCTCGGTGTTACCGGCTCGGGTAAGACTTTCACAATGGCGCACGTCATTGAAAAGCTGCAGCGTCCCACCATTGTCATGGCACACAACAAAACTCTGGCTGCGCAGCTCTATGGCGAGTTCAAGGAGTTTTTCCCCAATAATGCCGTCGAATACTTCGTGTCGTATTACGACTACTTTCAACCTGAAGCCTATGTGCCGTCCTCAGACACGTTTATCGAGAAAGATGCGCAGGTCAACGATCACATTGAGCAAATGCGACTGTCGGCTACTAAGGCTCTGCTAGAGCGTGAGGACTGTCTGGTTGTGGCAACGGTCTCGGCAATTTACGGTCTGGGAGACCCCGAGTCCTACTTTAAAATGGTCATGCACCTGTCTCGGGGAGAAATTATTGATCAGCGGGGCGTGTTGCGGCAATTGGCCGAATTGCAATACACCCGTAACGATATTGATTTTCGACGGGGCACTTATCGTGTTCGGGGAGAGATTATCGATATTTTCCCGGCTGAGTCCGATGAGTTGGCTATTAGAATTGAGCTCTTTGATGAGGAAATCGAAAATATTTCGAGGTTTGATCCATTAACCGGTGAGATTCACGACAAACTGCCTCGGGTCACCATATTTCCCAAAACGCATTACGTTTCATCTCGAGATACGATGTTGGGAGCCATTGACCTTATAGAGGAAGAACTAGAGCAGCGCGTTAAGCAATTTAAGGAAGCAGATAAGCTACTTGAAGCTCAGCGTATTCAACAACGCACTCGCTATGACATAGAAATGATCCGCGAGCTGGGGTTTTGCCAGGGAATCGAGAACTACTCACGATACTTATCGGGCAGAGCGCCGGGCGAACCGCCGCCGACCTTGTTTGAGTATTTGCCCAGCAATGCGTTGATTATGGTTGATGAGTCCCATGTGACCGTGCCGCAGATAGGGGGCATGTACAAGGGTGATCGTTCCCGCAAGGAAACGTTGGTTGAGTATGGCTTTCGCTTGCCATCGGCATTAGACAACCGCCCCCTGCGTTTTGAAGAGTGGGAGCATTTGCGGCCTCAGGGAGTCTTTGTATCCGCAACCCCGGGAGCCTATGAGCTTGAGCATACGGGTCGAACTGTAGAGCAGGTTGTTCGCCCCACCGGGTTGGTTGACCCCGAGGTTGAGGTGCGCCCGGCCAGAACGCAGGTAGATGATTTACTGAAAGAGATTCGTGAGACCGTCGCCATCGGTGACCGCGTGTTAGTGACAACGCTCACCAAGCGAATGGCCGAGGACCTTACTGAATTTTTGAGTGAACACGATGTTCGGGTGCGCTACCTACATTCCGATATTGATACGGTGGAGCGAGTAGAAATTATCCGAGATTTACGCCTGGGTCAGTTTGATGTGTTAGTGGGGATCAATTTGTTAAGGGAAGGTTTGGACATGCCTGAGGTTTCGCTGGTTGCGATTCTCGATGCCGATAAAGAGGGTTTCCTGCGCTCAGATCGTTCCTTAATTCAAACGATGGGACGAGCAGCACGGCACATACGTGGGCGTGCCATTTTGTATGCGGACAAAATAACCGGGTCTATGGAGCGGGCCATGGGTGAAACGCAGCGCAGGCGCACAAAGCAAATAGAGTTTAATGAGGCTAATGGTATTACCCCGAAGGGTATCGAGAAAAGCGTGCAGGACATTCTAGAGGGTGCCCGTCGTATGCCTACCAAAGCACGATCGGCGAAAGACCGGCGCGCTGCTGAAGAAAAGGCCGCTTATGCAGCGGAGGTGGTCAATTTAACCCCCGCAGCACTTGCGCGAAAAATTGCTCAGTTGGAAGGGCAAATGCTTGAACACGCTAAAAACCTCGAGTTTGAAGAGGCCGGGCGAATTCGCGATCAGTTAGCAGAAATTAAGCAAGCAGCTTTTGTAGGATAATCCGCTTCAAGTGACTCAATTGGATGCCTGTGGCCTGTGGCCTGCGGCTCGTGTTTTGTGACGGTCATGTCGAGGTGGTCCAGAATTCATGATGAAGCTTTGCCTTGACTAGAGTACCCTGCGCGTTGGATGAATAAACAAAGTTATGGAGACTTTTATGATGTTCCTCAAGTGATGCCTAGTCGCAACACTGCTGTTCACACCCTTTTCTGTTTTTGCCGCTGATAAACCCAATTTCCTCATGCTCTGGGGAGACGACGTGGGATATTGGAATGTCAGTGCCTACAATCAGGGCATGATGGGTTATGAAACCCCTAACATTGACCGTATTGCCAAGGAGGGGATGCTTTTTACCCACGCTTATGGCGAGCAAAGTTGTACCGCAGGGCGTGCGGCATTCGTAACAGGCCAGTCAGGGTTTAGAACAGGTTTGCTCAAGGTGGGGCTTCCCGGGGCGAAGGAAGGTATGGATCAGCGAGATCCTACAATTGCCGAATACCTTAAATCAAAAGGTTATATGACGGGTCAGTTCGGCAAAAATCATCTGGGCGATCGCGATGAACATTTGCCAACGAATCATGGTTTCGATGAGTTTATAGGCAACCTTTACCACCTAAATGCCGAAGAGGAGCCAGAGCATCCGGACTACCCCAAAGATCCTGCGTTTCGAGAGAAATTTGGTCCTAGAGGTGTCATCAAATCTTCCGCTGATGGCCGCATCGAGGATACGGGTCCGCTTACCAAGAAGCGCATGGAAACCATAGATGAAGAAGTCACTGCGGCGGCGCTAGATTTTCTTGAAAGAGCCGTCAGTGCCGATAAACCTTTTTTTCTTTGGTACAACACGACACGCATGCACGTGCACACGCGCCTGAAGCCCGAGTCGGAAGGTGTTACCGGTCTGGGCGTGTTCCCTGACGGAATGGTTGAGCACGACGGCATGATCGGACAGATGCTCGATAAGCTTGAGGAGTTGGGTATTGAAGACAACACCGTTGTTATGTACACCACTGATAACGGCGCTGAGAAGTTTACCTGGCCCGATGGAGGTACCGCTCCGTTTAGAGGCGAGAAAAACACCAACTGGGAAGGCGGATATCGCGTGCCATTACTGGTCAAGTGGCCGGGTTTGATCGAGCCGGGATCACGCTCTAACGGCATTGTGAGTCATATGGACTGGTTTCCCACCATTGCGGCGGCACTCGGTGACGCCGATTTAAAAGAGCAGGTCAGCAAAGGTAGTGCCTTTGGTGAGGGTAATACCAAGGTACACCTCGATGGTTACAATATGTTGCCCTACTGGGGTGGGGAGATAGATGAAAGCCCTCGCGCTGAGTTTTTCTACTTCAGTGACGATGGCAATCTTGTGGGCATGCGCTATCAGCGTTGGAAAGCGGTTTTTGCCGAGCAACGCGCTCACAGCTTTGATGTGTGGGCAGACCCTTTCGTGCAGTTGCGGGTACCCAAGATCTTTGATCTTTACAGTGACCCCTTCGAAGAAGCAGAGCACGAGTCTATTCATTACAAGGATTGGTGGTTTCGGCACGTGTTTTTGCTGTTGCCGGCGCAAACCTACGTTGGAGAGTTTTTGGCAACCTTTGCTGAGTATCCGCCCAGACAAAAGCCCGCTAGCTTTTCTATTGATCAGGTTCTAGAGAAAATGCAGAATTCAGCGACTAACTAAGGCGGGGTAAGCGGTGCAGAAAATCACCCTTGCAGTAGCTCTTGGTTGCTAGGTTCTGCCTTAAAAAACGCTGATGCACGCTAAATTGCAGTGAATTTAAGATAAGGCCGCCCTCGCGCGGTCTTTTTTTTGCGCTTACAACGGAGGAACACCGTGTTCCACATTTTATTTGTTTGCACACATAACAGATGCCGCAGCATTTTATGTGAGGGCATTGCCCGGGCTCATGCTGCGGGTGTCTTAAAGGTCAGCAGCGCCGGTAGCCGTCCCGCTGGAGAGATTTACCCCGAAACACTGAGTCAACTTACGCGGCATGGGTATTCGGTTGAAGGTCTTGAGAGTACAAGCTGGGACCGTTTAGAAGCGACCCCTCCTGATTTGGTGGTAACGGTTTGTGACAGTGCCGCGGGAGAGGAGTGTCCGCTGTATTTAGGGGCGATTCGAAAAATGCATTGGCCGTTGAGGGATCCGTCAAAATTATCAGACCCAGAAGCTGCTGAGGCGGCCTTCGCGGAGGTTATAAGCAAAATTGAGGCTCAAGTGCCTGCCTGGCTAGACATGGCACTTCAGCCCTGAGGCATGCTCTTGTCTTAGCGCAATAAACCCGTAAAGCCCACCTCTACGCCCGTATTGTCTTCTAGATTATGTGCCCAAGGCTCACCACCGTGGTGGCCCGCTACCAAACTGACTATGTACAGCCCGAGTCCTAGTGAGCCCTCGGTTTGTTGTTTTTTGTCACGCAGTGACACCATGGGTGCAAACAGTCGGTTGGTGTCTGCAGGAAGTGGTGGTCCTAGGTTGACGACGGTCAAACGCCACCAGAGACCTCTGTGGCTCAGTTTCAGGACAATAGTCGTTCCCGGTTGAGCAAAGGATGTGGCATTAGCAACTAATTTGTCGAGGGCTTGAACAATCAGGTCGGGGGAAACTTCAGCAACCACGGAAGTTTCATCTGCCAGTACGGCGAAGGTCCATTTTGGAAAGGTGACGTTGTAAGCTGCAGCGAGCTCCTCCACTAAGGCGCTCATATCCGTGGTCACCAACGGTTCTTGTCCCATAATTTGCTCGAGTTGATGGGCTTCATTCATGGTATTCAGTAGTTGGGTGAGGCGGTCAACGCCGCCCTCGACTCGGGCAATAATTTGCTGCCGTTCCCGCAGTGGCTGGTCATTATCTGCAAGTAAGGTAACGGCGGCACGGATAATGGCGAGTGGGGTTCTAATTTCATGGGCAAGACTTTGCGGTAGTGCTTTTAGGTAGGCTTGCAGTTGTTGTTGTTGATGCAGTTGGGTGTTGAAGGCGATGGTTAGCTGTGTCAGTTCGTCGTTAAATCGATCGAGGGGGAGGGCAGTGTCAGTACTACCGATATTTTGAGTGGCGGTCGAGAGCCGGGTGATTCTTCTGCTGAGCACAATTGCAAAAATGAGTACAGTGACATAACACAAAATTAGGGCTCCGGTACCGCCCACCAGTAATGCTTCAAACGCAGGTGCGCTTACGGCCAAGTAGTGGTTTCTTGTGCTCTCGGTAACGACAATGCCAATCACGCCCTCGGGGCTTTTTATTGGCGCGGTGAAGCGAGTTTTCATACCCTCAGGGGTTGCCAATGTCTCCTCAGTTTCAAGCCCACGCTGTGCTGTGGTTATGCTGGGGCTGACCAACTGTCCGGCTTTGGTCTTTTTCTGCTCAGAGGCTAATGGTGGCGTGCCGAGTATCTGGCGGTATAGCCATGGAGTGAGCCAAAAAGTCGTGGGTTGTACCGGTTTTTTCGCCTCTACGACGGTGGCGAGAGGCCACCCCCAACGATCTAAAATTTGCACGCTCATTTCGCGATTTTTATATCGGCCAATCCACTGGTCAATGTCAGCCGTGGTGTGAATTAGCCAGGGAGGGGCATCTGTGTCAATAAGCCCGATGTTCCCTCTAACACTGATCCCGCCTTCGTCAGCGTCTAAATAGTAGATGCCCAGCCGCTCACCCGCGACAGCGAGTGGTATTTTCAACTCCAGTTGATAACCACTGCTGGTATCGACCCAGTGGCCTACAATCGAACTTGATCGAGCAGACGTTAATTGGCGACCTAAAAGACGCGCCACAAACGGGCCCGGCGCTGCGGCACTAATAACATAGCGTTGGCGCTGGTTACCCAGCCAAGTTACTAGAATGAGTCGATCGCCACTGGGCTCAGTTCCCGGGGTCGTCGTATCGTAATTCTTACTGTCGTCGGCAACCTTCGCCGCAATAACGAGATGAGAGTCGTGTTTGCCAAGCCGCAGATCCAAGGGGCGACGAGTGGTTCCAAATCGTCGCCATTCAACCTCAGGCCAGTCGTCAAAGTAGCCATCCAGGATCGGCGATGTTGTTAGACGATGGACTTGAAGAGATCGATCATTAAAAGGAGCAGCAGCTCTTTTGGGCTCAGGGTAAAGCAAGTTGGTGTTGTTGTAGAGGCCGTGGGCGATAGCCTGTCCAGTGGCTTTTAGTGATTGTTCTTGCAGCTGGCTCAGAGTTTGTTCATTAGATCTAAGGAACTCGCATCCCGCCCATGGGATGGCAAGAAACGTCAGCGACAAGGCGGCCAGTTGGTGACTCAGTTTCACGCATCGCCCCGCCAGCGGTAACCTAGCCCATAAGCGGTCTCTAAATGCGCAAAGTCGTTGTCTACGGACTCGAATTTTCGACGGATGCGACGAATATGCGAAGTTACCGTGCTGTCGTCTAGGACAACCCGTGCCGCTTCCATAAGCTGCTCTCGACTTTTGATATGCCCCGGATTTTTTGCCATGACATACAGCATCCAAAATTCGGTAAAGGTTAGGGCAATCTGAGCTTGTCCCCAGGTGGTTGTTAGGCGCTCGCTATTTAGCTCAAGTGCGCCTCGTTTGATCACTTGTTCCTGGTTTTCAGGGTTCCTCAGCGCCACGACTCGCCGCAACAGTCCATTGATTCTCGCAAGCAAGTGGGCCCGTGAAATATCTTTTGTCAGGTAGTCGTCTGCGCCCAGACGTAGCCCAGAAATGACATCGACCTCTTCATTTCTGGCGGTTAAAAATACGATGGGAATTAAAGGGTCTCTGGCGCGTAGGGTTCTGCAAAGCTCAAAGCCGGCTTCAGGATCGTGTCCTAGTCCTATATCAAGCAGAATGAGGTCCGGATGAAAATCTTCGATACCTTCGATGGCACTTTCAGCGGTCGCACATATCTTTACGCTATAGCCCGCACGCTGCAAAAAATCTTGGTAACTGGCCGCTAATGCCAGCTCATCCTCAATCAATGCGATTCTCTGCTTCATCTGTTTAGTTCCCTGCTAACCGTCCCCATAGTTGCACTGGAGTGGGATGTGCTCAAGGGCTTGGCACAATTGAGCATAATTGACGGCGCATAATGTTACGCCTGTTGTGCTTTTAATATTGGCAGTAGGTGTGTTCAGTCCAACATATTTTTAGTTATTAAGGTTATCCAAAGTCTCATTTTTGGTGTTTTGGTTTTTACTTTGGCAATAGTGGGCTGTCATAGGCTGGTCTTCAGGCGCTAGAATTACCGCCCCAAAATGCGGCCCTTGGTGCGGCGCGTAGACTGTTTTTCCGAGTTTCAAGAATGGCTTATATAAAGGATTTCAGGGCATCGACAGCTCGAATATTTCCTCTGAGAGACAAAATGTATCACTCAATGTATCACTCAAACGGGTCAGGCGAATGTCCCGTCGCGTGGCGCCAGCCCCTTTTCCGCCCATCTACATGTTACCTGACATGTAAATCCCATCACCATACTATTGGCATAATGTGTGCCATTACTTAGAACACTGACACTTACTTGTTCGGCGCAGGTAACTCAGTATTTATGCGGCCCGTGGAACATTCCGTGGAACAATTTAACCTGCACCTAATCAGCTCTCTCAGCGAACGATTTAAGGCCCATTTCCACCTCGACATCCAACCACAACAGGCACACTAAAACGTCGCTCACAGGGCCATACAGGGCGTCTCAAGGGGCACTGCAACACCCCTCGAAAGCCCCCTCGATTGCTAGAGCTTCATCGCTCAGTTTCGGGTCGACCTGCTGGCTTGGACTTTGTTGCACAGCCGCCCGCAACGCACTACGGTTGATGCTATGAAAAACGAGTGGGACGACACAGAAGATAAGAAGAAGGAACGTGAACGCAAAGAACGTATCCAGCATCCCCATATGATCAAAAGCAGAAGTCACTGGGACAATGAACAGGCATACTGGGATTTACTTAAAGATTCAGAACAGGACGCAGACGAACTACCCAAAAAGCATTATCCCGCCGGCAGCTACGAACCCTAAAACTACAGCAGCCACGAACAGCCACCAGACGAGCGACAGCAATCACGCCCCTGTTTCTAAAGACCTGCTTTTTTCAAATTGGCTTCTGATGTATCTGGCGGGGAACTACTGAAGCTTGAGTACATGAAGGCACACCGCAATGCCTTTGGCGAACGCATGACGGAAGCTCAGGAGCAGCAGTTGGAAAGGAGGCTTAGTAAGTCATGTCAGATGGATTGACGTTTAATAATTTTGCACCTTATAGTTAGGGTCTAATACTATTTAAGGCATCTAAATCGATTGACACACGCAACTCTTGACAAGGTTTTGGTCCTCACAACAACTTATCCATCTAAAGTTAAGGTCTTCCAAATAATCGTCTACTATGTCCTACGCCTAAGCTCACACTCCATTATATTACGGAGGTTCATAATGAAAGCGTTGTTACTGTTAGCCCTAGCACTTACTTGGTCAAGCACTAGTCTGGCGGAAGAATCAGAGGCTAGGAGCAATATAGAGATCATTGACAAGTTTTTTGCAACCGTTTTTTCCGACACCGCCGAGGCCAAGAGCCTCTTACACGATGACTTTTCTTTTCAGTTCATGGGTATCTGTACAATTTGTAAAAGTTATAACAAGGAAACCTTTATCACTGAATGGCTAGGAAAAGATCTCCCAGCAGTTTTACCTACCGGCGTTGACTTGGAAATCGTACGGAAAATAGATGGCGGCAGTGATGTCGTGTATATCGTAAAGGGCAAAGCTCGAGGCATAAACGGATCATACAACAATAACTACGCTATGGTCTTCACGATGGAAGGTGGTCAAATTCTTGATTTTCAGGAGTACCATAGTGATTTATTAGCGGAAACGCGCTTGTACAAAAAGAAGATCGTGGATATTGAGTGACACGAGGGGTGGCTTTTGTCGGCCACAGTTGAACTGGCAAAATGTCTATCCAAAACTAATCCACTTTGGGTACAACTATCCAGACCAACGCCAGTCACACGACAGCAACCCCATCGCCCCCTCTGGCCACACACCGAACAGGATCATAAACAGCAGGATCGCGCCGGGATAACCCCGGGCGGGGGGGCTTTTTCGTTACCAAGACAGTAACGGTACCTACACATATGCGCCGAGGCTTTGAATTCAAAGAAAGAGCCCGTCGGGAAGGTATATGGGAATTTGGAGCACGAGTGACCGTATAGTCTGCACCCCCATTAGGGGACCTAAAGCCTTATAAGGCTGCAGCCGCGCACGGCGATTTAAGGGCGAGAACTATGTTTCTTGGCGCCACCATGCCTCACGAAGCCTGAAAATCAACTGATTTCACCCAATCCGTCGCATCAGAAAGCCTTCCAAACCAGCTCTTTGCTCCATCCTCGTAACTCTGAACAACCCATTCCGACCCCGACTCTTTAACGATCTCTCCAACCTGCTCGTTATCTTGATTAACGATGCTGTAGAGACCAGCACGATTACGTTTTACCTGATATCGCTGCGAAGAGAATGGCTTGGGTAAAAACCATTTCTCCTTATCGCCGATTTCCGCATCGCCGCCTTCCTTTATTTCAAAGAGTTTGCTCATGAGTTGTGCTGTTGCTTTAACATCGCCCAGTGCGTTGTGGGCGTCAGTGTGCTCTATGCCGACCGCATCGCAAGCCTCAGTGAGCCTCAACCACTTGCCACCCGGAGTGAGAATATTGGTCGCCAAGCTCATAGTGTCCATATGAAGTGTTAAACCCGAGAGATCGACTTTATTTGACTCAGCAAAGTCCCGAAGTATCTCTAAATCAAAAGTGTTGTAGGTTACCAGCGGCAAAGATGGCAAAACGCAGGATAAACCCTTAAGCACTAATTGACCGTCTAGCCCGTTCTCGAGAACGTTGTCAGCTAGGCCGTTTATCGAGCGAGCGCCTTCGGTCATACGGTGTTTCGGCCGGACTAGGGTGTAGGCGCTTTCAACCAACCTACCATCAATCACTAACCCAATGGCAACTGAAGCTACTGAACCCCATCTTTGGCTGAGATCAGTGGTCTCAAAATCGACCACGAAGAAATTCCTACTTCCATCCAAGTTACATGACGCTTCGCCCTGAAACACCTCCCTCTCAACTCGCTCGTTCATAGAACCCATTCGTTGCAAAAAAAGAAACTCAGGTGAATTTTTGCCACCTTTAGGGTCTGTTTTGATTCTGGGAATAATCACTTGTGCACCAATGAAACTCAGCACAATGATACTTCCGACAAGAACCACTCCAATGAATTCAGTCATTATACTATCTCCACATCCAAGAATTTGATGAACACATCATCTGAATAAAGTGGAAAGATTGATTGTCAGAACACGTCAAACGTTTGACTGAGTGCGTCACAAGCACTGGAAAGGCACTCTGGAGCTATCCGGTAGCATAATTTAGGCCACACAGTAATCCCGTCAATATCGCAATCCACACAGCCGAGCGTAACGCGCTCTGGCGCAGATTGAAGTTCTTGCCGGCCCATGGTTGGAACCCTCTATACGCCTGAGGGTGTGAACGTGAACCTTGAGTTGGTTTGTAATGGTTCAGCGTGGTGGTACGAACGATATGCCCCTAACAGTGAGTTGCTGGAGAGTTGCCAAGAGGAAGCGCAGGACGCTCCGAAGGGTCTTTGGAAGAGCGACGATCCTATGCCTCCGTGGGAGTGAGGGAGGCTGTGAATTCGAGCGCGGTCTTTGGTATGCTAGCGCCATCGGTCACAGGACGCTGCCCCATTATCCCAGTCATAATGGCTTCAGTCCGATTAAAATTCGATTGATTAAGGTAACAAGATTTAAGGTAACAAGATTTAAGGTAACAAGATTTAAGGTAACAAGATTTAAGGTAACAAGATGATCCGTCAGTGCTGCCTGCGTTTATACAGCATTTCTCTTCTGTACACCCTATTTGCCTTTGTGTTCAGCGCGCTTATTGCTGTGGGCGCTCATCCGGTGTCTGCTGCAGAAGGTGATTTAGACACCAGCTTTGACAGTGACGGCAAGGTGACCACGGCTATTGGTAGTGGCCGTGACCGTGCTTGGTCAGTTGCCATCCAGTCAGACGGTAAGATTGTGGTGGCGGGCCGCAGTAACAACGGTAGTAACGACGACTTTGCACTCGTGCGCTACAACACGGATGGCTCCTTAGACACCACCTTTGGCACAGGCGGCAAGGTGATCACGGAAGTTGGTAGTGGTGATGACCGTGCTTGGTCAGTTGCCATCCAGACCGACGGTAAGATTGTGGCGGCGGGTTACAGTGACAACGGTAGTAACAACGATGTTGCACTCGTGCGCTACAACACGGATGGCTCCTTAGACACCAGCTTTGACAGTGACGGCAAGGTGACCACGGAAGTTGGTAGTGGTGATGACTATTCTCTCTCCGTTGCCATCCAGTCCGACGGTAAGATTGTGGCGGCGGGCCGCAGTAACAACGGTAGTAACGACGACTTTGCACTCGTGCGCTACAACACGGATGGCTCCTTAGACACCAGCTTTGACAGTGACGGCAAGGTGACCACGGAAGTTAATAGTGGTATTGACATTGCTCTCTCCGTTGCCATCCAGTCCGACGGTAAGATTGTGGCGGCGGGTTACAGTAACAACGGTAGTAACCTCGCTTTTGCACTCGTGCGCTACGCTGGAACCCCAGCAACCACCCCCAGCGCCCCCAGCGCCCCCACGGCAACATCCGGCAATGGCCAGGCGACGGTGACGTGGAGCAAGCCGGCGGATGGTGGGTCAACGATTACGGGCTATACCGTGACCTCGTCGCCGGGTGGCCAGACCTGTTCGACCAATGACGCGGATACACTGAGCTGCGTTGTGACGAGTCTGACTAATGGCACG
>CALKNZ010000074.1 GCA_938091995.1 uncultured Luminiphilus sp.
TATTTCTGAAGAGTTTATTGCTCAAATCGAACGCTTTACCGGCTTAACCAGTATTGAGCCGGCTATATTGCGCCGGAATTTAGTGGTCTCCGGCATCAATCTCAATGCCCTGCGACGTCAGCGCTTTCGCGTGGGTGAGGCGGTGTTTGAAGCGACCCAGTTGTGCCATCCCTGTGCGCGCATGGAGGAGGCTTTGGGTAAGGGGGGCGTCGCTGCCATGCTCGGACATGGCGGCTTGTGCGCTAAAATTATTGAAGGCGGAGCCATTCAAGTTGGCGACGCGATTACTGTAGTGGAGCCTAACCATGAGTGACGAATCAAACGCGGTACACACCATACAATTCGCGGGTAGCGGGGTTTTTAATCCTGAGGTACTCGATGCCACCCACAAAGCGCTCGATGCGGTGGAGGGTGACCCCTCAATTCAGGCGGTGTTCCTCCGCGGTGAGGGTAAAAACTTTTCTCAGGGTTTAGATCTAGAGTACCTCATGGCAAACCCCGATATTTTTAGCGAATTTGTCACCAGTACCATGCACCTCGCCGCACGATTTCTTACTTTTCCGGTGCCGGTTGTTTCGCTGGTTAATGGTCATGCCTTTGGTCTGGGTGCCATGCTAGTGCTCGCGTCAGATTATGCGGTGATGCGCGGTGATCGCGGTTTTTTCTGTCTGCCTGAAATTGATATTGGTATGACACTTACCGTGCGCATGAATGCTCTGGTAAAGGCCAGCATGTCAGCCTACGCCATTCGTGAAACGCTGCTAACAGGGGGGCGACTTACAGGAGAACAGGCCCGATCTATGGGCGTTGTTGACGCCGTGGGTGACGATTCAGAACTGGAGGCCCTAGCGCTGCAAGTTTCAGCCCCTATGCGGGGCAAACCACGAGAGCTGCTAGCAGCGCTCAAATACGGTGTGCACCAGGAGCTTGTCGACCTGATGATGTCAGATGCCCCTGATGATGCTTACAAACAGGTGAAAATTTGGCCGAGATAAATGACCGTGCTCTAGTCAATGAGGTGTCGGCGTAGTTGCGACAGCACAATATGGCTCACCATGGGATCAAAAATCATGGCCATATGGCTGCAGTCCACTTCAATGTTGGTGGCGCCGGCATCGTCCATATCCTGAGTGGCGCGCCAGTCCACTACGCCATCTCGTTTGCTCCAGATGTAGGTCACTGGAGTTTGCAAAGATACTGACTCTCGCTCTATGACTTTGGCCTCGATAGCGTCTAGATCCCATCCCAACAATTTATAAGCTGAAGCTGCCGCGGTGTATTTTGGGCCTCCTTTAATGGGGCTGCCTAGCGTAATGACTTGTTTGATCAAGTCTGGCCGCTCTCTAGCGGCTTCTCTAGCCAGATAGCCTCCCAAGCTCCACCCCACCAGTTGCAGGGGTTGCTCATGAAGCGCCGCAGCTCGCTCCAGCTGGTCTATGACTCGCAGTAAAAGCGTTGGAACGTCACCGTTATTGGTGCCGAGCCCCCATTTAAGGTCAGTGAATCCCGCTTTGCGGAGTTGTCTACGCAGCGCCGTCATGGCCAAATCGCCGAAGCCAAAGCCGGGCAGTGCCATGACAGGTTCACCAGCGGCCATAGCTACCGGCTCTTGATGGCGGCCAACGGCAATCCGAGCAACACTCTTGAAGGTGCCGAGCTCCCGCAGTAAATGCGTCGGGGGTATGGTCACGGGAATATTGTCTGCCATCGCGAACTCACGGTTGGTGCAATTATTGATGATACGAGTCCTGTGCTGTCGCAGATGTGTCGTCGATAAATAACACAGCAAAACAGGTGCGACGGGTTTGCTGACGGCTGTCGTATCAGTAGTTAGCAGGAACAGCAAAAACCCCTTGGGGGCGGAGCAAAGTATCAACCATCTCTAAACATGGCTGGAGCAAACGATGAAATTTATTAAGTTAGTCCCTATTTTAATGGTGTCGGCAATGACATTACTGGCTACTACCGCTGTAACGGCGCAGCCGTCATCAAAAGCCGACCGTATGATTAACCACCTCGATAAAGATGGCGATGACTTAGTCTCTATTGATGAGTTTCAGGTATCTTCAAGAGGACGTGAGCGAGGTTCACTGGCGACGGCTGATAGAGACGGTGATGGCAATGTCAGTCGTGCGGAGATGCAGGCTCAAATCGATGAGCGTTCTGAGTGGGCTATCGAACGCTTTGAATTGGCAGATCTAAACGACGACGATTTTCTGACTGAAGAGGAGATCAAAACCGCAGCTTTTAGCCGGCTTGATAAAAACGATGATGGATACATTGACGCTGAAGAACTGTCAGCAGCTCGCAAGCCCCCTAGACACCAGCGCCCTAGCTGAAAGGCCGTTGGGCTAGGGTAAGTGTCTGCTGAAGCACGACAAATGGAACAAGTGGCCGGCGGCGATCGTGAAGTCTACGCCATTTTGGTCGCCCATCACCTTGGTCCAATTTCAGCGTATGCGCAGCGTATGACCGGTAACGCCGCTAACGCTGAAGATATTGCCCAGGAAGTGTTTCTGCGCCTGTGGTTAAAGGCTGGGGACTTTGACGCAACCCGTGCCCGGCTCACAACCTGGTTGCACCAAATGGCCCACAATTTAGCCATTGATCAGCTTCGAAAACGTCACCGAGAGGTCTCATTAGAAGTGATCGATGTGCCCGAGTCTACGATTTCATCAGACCCCGGTGAGGAGAGGCATCCTGTTACTCAGGCACTGCAGCATTTACCCGAACGGCAGCGCAGCGCATTAGCACTGACCTATTATCAAGACCTTTCGAATCGAGAGGTGGCTGACATTATGGGTCTGAGTACACGAGCCGTAGAGTCGTTGCTAGTGCGGGCTCGTAACGCCATGAAAATACGATTGGAGATAGCCCAATGACGGTTAAATTATTATCCCAAGAGCATGCTAAGGCTTTAATCATGGCCTACGGTTCTGAACCTGATCGTTGGCCCTCAGAGTGGCGAGAGTCGCTGATCGTGGCTTTGGCGGGGGACCCAGCGTTACGAGAGTGCGCTGCCGCCGAGGCCAAGCTCGATCAAATGATGGCCTCTGAGTCAGCGGATCCGTCAATATCAGTGGCGTCAATTTTAGCCTTTACCGCGCAATCTGTTGCTCGGCGGGAGCATGAATTGACCGAGGCTCCGGTTGGCGTTTTAGAGCGCTTTATTGAATGGCTATGTTTTTCCGGCTTCCATTCAACTTGGCGCAGTGTTGCGGTGGCGAGCATGGCATTAGCACTGGGCGTTGGGCTAGGTTTGGGCGTTGCCGCGCCACCTGAGGACGAATGGGTCGCCTCAGAGGCTTATGTTTTCGCACTCGTTGAGGGGGGTTGAGCTGATGGCTAGACGACACTGGATTGCAGGCTTATTGGTGGTATCTCTGGGTCTCAACTTGTTAGGGGCTGGGGCGCTGCTAGCACGCTGGGCAATGGGCGGACCGCTCACTCCTATGGCTTGGGCTGTGCGTGATCTAGACCCGATTGCGCGTGAGCGTGTTCACACGGCATTGCGAGGTCGCAATAAAGATGTGGTCTCAGTGCGTCAAGAATTTAGGCAGAGCCAGGCAGAAATAAAGCGGTTGGTCAGTATCAACCCCCTCGATGAAGCCGCCCTAGCTCAAGCTCTAGTTACCCTCAGAGATGTCAGCCAGCGTTATCAATTGCAGCTGCACAACTTGGCTTTGGACGTTCTTCCTCAGTTGTCTACTGAGCAGCGACGGCAAGCAGTGCATCGCTTGCTGAGGGCGGGAGCAGATCACGGCAATCGGCAGAATCGTAAGCCCCAAAAGCGCGATAGCGAGCGACCCCCTGAGCCTGAGCAGGATGACACGACTCGTTAAAACAGCTTTGCCTGGCAGTTGCGAGACCTATGGGGCCTTCGGGCTCCGATAATGCCGGTACCGCTGCCACCTGTAATTACCGAGCGGTTTTAGTGTCTCATGTTGCAGGTAAAGAAAAGCTTAGCAATACGGAGGTTGCGTAAACACAGCCAGAGATACAGTGTTTGCAAGTGTGACTTTGAGTGTTTGTAGGCATCATCGAGGGTCTTTTCATCGTGTTGATATCCTAAGGGCGCTAGACTTGCGCTATGGCAATGCTCCTAAGTTTACTGACTCCGATTGACTTAACCTTGATGGCTCTGGGCCTTTGTTGCGCAGGGGTCATGCGGGCATTTACTGGGTTCGGTTTTGCTCTTATGGCTGTACCGGTTTTATCGCTATTTCTTGCTCCAGCCGACGCGGTGGTCCTCGTTGCGTCTTTGACTCTCACAACAAGCCTAGTGACTTACCGAGCGTGGTGGGGTCGTTTCAGGTTGGGCGATGGTCTGCCCATGGTATGTGGTTCTGTCGTGGGGACCGTGGTGGGGGTTCTGTTTCTCGCTCAACTGTCCCTAGCGCAGTTTCAACTATGGATTGGGCTTATCGTTATCGTGTTGTGTTTACTGCTCAGTCGCTATCAGCCCAAATCGAGCTCAGGGGGGCCGGCATTGGCCGCCGGCACTGGCGCGGTATCGGGCCTCATGAACGGGGCTTTCGCGATACCCGGTCCACCGGTCATTGTTTATGCCATGGCGTGCATCCCCGAACCTGTTAACAGTCGTGGTTTTTTAATGGCTTTTTTTATGATTTCCAGTTTGATCTCGTTAATAACCTTCAGCATTTCAGGGTTGGTGACGACAACACCCTTTTATTTATTTCCGCTATCGCTGCCGGCAGTGCTGGTAGGGGATCGATTAGGAACGTGGTTGTTCCGCCGAATTGGCGGACAAGCTTATCGGCCGGTGGCCTTGGCCGTGTCACTCGGTGTGGGTTTAGCGATTACCTTTAAAGCATTGCATGCAATGGGAATTACTGTTTAACGTTATCTCGAACAATACGCGCTTTGTGGCGCTCCCAGTCTTTCGCTTTCTCGGTATCGCGCTTGTCATGCTGCTTTTTACCCGCCGCCAGGGCTATTTTTGCCTTGGCCAAGTGTCCTTTCCAATACAACGCTGTACAGACACAGGTTTGTCCTTTTTGGGACAGCGCTGCATTGATTTGAGCGAGTTCTCTCTTATTTAAAAGTAATTTCCGAGTGCGGGTGGGGTCAGTGACGTAATGCGACGACACGGTTTCGAGCGGTGATATTTGCGCACCCAGGAGAAAAGCCTCGCCATTTTTCATCAATACGTAGGAATCAGTAAGCTGCACTCGGCCAGCCCGCATTGACTTAACTTCCCAGCCGGCCAAGGAAAGCCCCGCTTCATAAGACTCTAATAAGTGATAGTCGAAGCGAGCGCGCTTATTTTGCGCGATGGTATTGTCCTGTAATTTCTTTTTCGATTTGCCCATAGGGTGCATTATACGGGTTCACAGGCCTTGGGAATCATATTGCGTGTTAGATAATAATGTTCCACAGCCTTGGCAGGGCCAAACGACCTTGGTATTTGCCCTTGCTGCGTGCTCGATCGGTTTGGGCAATGTGCTTCGCATGCCCTATTTGCTGGGGGAGTATGGAGGCGCACCGTTTTTTTTAAGTTATGTGACGACTGTTTTCGCCGTCGCCGTCCCTTTATTAACAGCTGAAGTTATGTTGGGCAGCAAGGGAAGGGGATCACCGTTGGGTGCTCTAAGGTGGGCTAGTGATCAGTCTGGTCGCTCCACGCATTGGAGCTTGCTGGGCGTTATCCAGTGCCTGCTGGGTGTCGTGTTAGCTATTTATTGTCTAATGTTGGTCGCTTGGATGGTTGATCGGGCTGTGGTTCTTAATTCAGCGTCTTTGGCTTCAGCGAGTGCGGCTGAAGTGGCCATGAGTTTCCAGCAGCTTGTTGCTAGCTCTGATCCTACAATTCTTGTTGCCTTAGTGGGGGTGGTGACTCTGCTTGCGGCCTTGGGCCCACAAGTTGGGATGGCATTGATCGGATGGGTGGCCCTACCTGCAATGGCGGTCGCTTTACTCAGCCTTTTGCAATACGGGATTGAATTTGGTGATCTTGCGTCAGCGGGAGAATGGCTGCTTGCGGTTAATTACTCCGATTTTGGCTGGGAGGCGGCCATGATGGGCATGCTAAGTGGTGTTTTGACGCTGGTGGCTGGGCTCGGGGTGGGTAGTGTTTTTGGCGCCCGCTCGCCCAAAAATCTGCCTCTACTTCGCGCTGTTATTGCTGCGGCAATACTTGATGTGGCTTTTATGCTGGCCACTGCTGTGGCAATCATGCCGCTGTTGGGTGCAACCAACGTGTTGCCTGCAGAGGGCTTGGCTTTCCTTTTTATCGCGGTGCCCTATGCGTTTGCCAATTTGCCCCTCGGAGAGGTCTACGGCGCAATATTTTTTGGTTTTGCCGCGCTAGCTACCTTCGCGGCATTACTGGCGCTGCTTGAGCCTTCGGTGATGCTTTTGCATCAGGAAGGTGGAGTCAATCGTAACTTCGCCGCGCTTATTGTTGGTGCCGCCCTCGGGCTGGGCGTATTTTGGCTTGAGGGTGTGGAGCAGCAAATCGTCTTTTTACCCCAGATGCTGGACATGGCGATTGTGGGTGTCCTGTTGTTATTGAGCCTATTCGTTGCCTGGCGAATGCCAAGGCCTTTTGCAAGAGCCGAGTTGTATAGAGAGCCTCTCTGGCTTTTTAATCTGTGGTGGGGGTGTCTACGATTCATTGTTCCCACGGTGCTGATTATGGTGTTTATTTGGCGGTTGGTGGCACCACAATGAACATGCTGAGGTAATATCGCGGCATGACCATTATTGATCGCAGCGCGCTTTTACCCTTTTCCGCCGAAAGTGTTTTTGACTTGGTGGCAGATATCGAGGGATATCCAGATTTTCTGCCCGGCTGTGTGGGGGCAGAAATTGTTGAACAAGGTGAGCATACCGTTTCGGCGCGGTTGGCGTTGTCCAGAGCAGGCATCACTCAAAGCTTTCTGACCCAGAACACAATAACTCGTGCCCATACGATTGATTTAAAACTGATTGATGGTCCATTTGAGCGCTTTGCTGGGGCTTGGACATTTAAATCACTCTCGCCAGAGGCTTGTAAAGTGGCGCTGCTGTTAGATTTTAGGCTGAAAAGTAGTTTAATTAATGTCGCTGCGGGTAAGTTATTTGACCGTGTTGCCCATGATCTGGTCGATGCCGTGGTCAAGCGGGCTCATCATGTATTGGGAGACTCTGTGCTATGACAGACTCAATGACCATTGAAGTGGCTTACGCATTGCCCGAGAGGCAGCGTATTTGCGCTGTAACGGTGCCCGAGGGAACCACGGCCTCAGAAGCCATCGTGTTGTCAGGCATCGAGGACGAGTTTGATGAGCTGAATTTAGCCGACGGTCCAAAATTGGGTATTTTTGGCAAAGCCATTAAGGGTGATCAGGTGCTTAAACCCGGAGAGCGCGTTGAAATCTATCGGGCTTTAAAGATTGACCCTAAAGAGGTGCGTAAGCGCAGAGCCGCTGAAGCGAAGGAGCGACGTGCCGAAAAAGGGGCTTAGCCTTTAAGCGTCTTCGGCCTCGGTAGCGGAAGCCTCTGGATCTGCGCTTTCCGTGTTGGCCCAGTCAGGCACTTCTGTGCCGGTGACATTGACGAGGTTGTCACCATCAAAAAACACTGACAGTGTGCTTTCCTCTAGGGTCTTGGTGCCGTTGCGCAAAAAATACCGGTAATCCCATCGATCGGTGTTGAAGGTGTCTTCAATCAATGGTGTGCCCATGACAAATCTTACCTGCCTACGCGTCATGCCGGGTTTGAGTTGTTCGATCATCTCCGGGGTGACAATATTTCCCTGCTCGACGTTGATCCGGTAGGCGCTGAGAAAACTTAAGCTGCCGCTACAGCCCGATAGTAGGACTAGGGCGAGAGTTAAGGGGACTATGGGGCTGCTAAAATGCAATGCCATCGGATTTTGGTTCCAAGCTTCGATCTGGTCGTGCATGATACCCCTTAATCACCCACAACGGTCACGGAAAAATATTATGCCCAGTGAAAATCTCGAGCTTCGCAAGGCTGGCCTCAAGGTCACCTTGCCCCGAATCAAGATCTTGCAAATGCTCGACTCTACCTCTGAAAGCGCCGAGCACTTAAGCGCAGAGGACGTCTATCAGCGTCTTCGAGATACCGGTGAAGATGTAGGATTGGCAACGGTATATCGGGTGTTGACCCAGTTTGAGACGGCGGGCCTGGTCACTCGGCACAATTTTGAGACCGGGCATTCGGTTTTTGAGTTGTCCTCAGACGATCACCACGATCACATGGTTGACGTGGAGAGTAATGAGGTGCATGAGTTCTTTGACGAGGTTATCGAAGCTCGACAACATGAAATTGCAGAGGCCAAGGGCTACGAAATTATTGACCATTCGCTGGTGCTTTACGTGCGCAAGCGTCGATGACTATATAACTTATTGAGTATTGAGCATTTCCCGGGCATGGGCCCGAGTGCTTTCTGTGATGGTCAATCCTCCCTGCATTCGCGCGATTTCTTCCACACGCTCCTCGGTTTCGAGTAAATGCACTTCGGTGAAAACTGCTGAGGCATCACCGGTTTTACTCACTTGTAAGTGATGTGAACCTTTGCAAGCGACCTGTGCCAAATGTGTGACGCAGAGCACTTGAACCCGCTGGCTTAGACGACTCAAAAGTTCTCCTACAACTTCGGCTACGCCCCCGCCTATACCAACGTCGACTTCATCGAAAATCATGGTGGGAGCTGTGGCGCTTTCAGCAGCGGCAACCTGAAGGGCAAGGCTAATTCTCGACAGTTCACCACCCGATGCTATTTTGGCCAAGGATCCCAGCGCGCTACCGGGGTTGGTGCTGATAAGAAATTCTACTTGCTCTGCACCCGCGGGATCGGGTGTTCCTTCTGCACGCGGGGTCAGCACCACTTGAAAGTCGCAGCGCTCCATGGCGAGCCGGCTGAGGGTGGCTGAGACATGTCCGATCAGTTGCTTTGCTGCCTTTTTTCGCTTGTCGGTCAATTTTTTAGCGTTTTTGACCCAGGCAGCCTGAGCATTTTTTAATGCTGCTTCAAGCTGTGCCAGTTGATCAGGGCCTGAGTTTAGCGCCTCAAGTTCAGCTCTAAGTTGTGCATGTCGGTGGGTGAGTTCTTCAGGCATGACGCGGTGTTTGCGTGCTAAGTCATAGACCTGTTCAAGGCGTTCTGAAACCGACTGCAGTCGGGCCGGATCACGGTCGAGCTGATCGGTGTAGCGACTGAGCTCGCTATGAGCCTCCTGCAGCTGAATTTCCGCGGTTTCGAGCATCTCGCGAATATTATTTATGTTTGAGCCCTCATGCCGCTCATCAGAGACAAGTTGACGGGCGCGCACTAGCTGCTCAAGTTGCTGTTCACAATGTTCTTGGGCCTGGCCTGCACTGTCCAGCAGGAAGTCGGCATTAAGCAGCTGTTTTTGTTCTGCTTCGAGACTCTCTAGCTCGGCTGCGCCTAAATTGAGCGTATCAAGCTCGGAGACTTGATAGCTGAGGAGATCAAAGCGCGCTGTGTCGGCCTCAGATTGACCTGTCTTTTGCTCTAGCTCTGTCGCAATTGTCTGCCACTGCATGGAGGTTTCGGCAACCTGTGTCGCTAGTTCGGTTGCACCGGCGGTAGCGTCTAGGAGGGCGCGCTGACTGGCTCGGCGCAGCAGGGATTGATGGGCGTGCTGGCTATGAATATCAACCAGCAGTGCGCCGACAGCGGCACAATCGACCAGGGTTGCTGGTGCGCCATTGATAAATGCTTTAGACCGACCGTCGGCACCCGCTACCCGCCGAAGAATGCATTCTTGGGTAGGCAGGTCGAGTTCTCGCTCCCTCAGCCATGCAGCAACTGCGGGGAGCTTGTCGATCTGGAAGCTGGCCGTAATATCGGCGCGCTTGGCCCCTGGTCTTACGGTTCGGGCATCCGCTCGATCGCCAATACACAGTCCCAGCGCGTCTAGCATGATCGATTTGCCGGCGCCTGTTTCCCCCGTAATCACAGTCATACCGTCTTCTAGATCCATGTCCAGAGAGGCGACTACGGCATAATCACGGATAGTGATTTGTTTCAGCATAAGGTCCTTCCGATTCTTTACTATCTTATAGCGCAACATGACTCAATCGGGAAACGCCAAAGACGGCTCTTTGTCCTGAACCGTGGCTGTGTTACTAATTAGGGATGATTATGAATGCCATTTGCTATGCCAACCACTGATCTTTCAGGCCGCGCCACGGATTTGCTTCGAACACTGGTCGAAATGCATATTCGCGATGGGCAGCCCGTAGGCTCGAAGAGCCTGCAGGCACACAGCGCTTTGTCGGTCAGCCCGGCAACGGTACGCAATATTATGTCTGACCTTGAAGACCGTGGCTTTTTGACCTCGCCGCACACCTCGGCGGGGCGAATTCCTACGGCAAGGGGTTACCGGTTATTTGTAGACACCTTGTTACAAGTTCAACCCATTGAGGAGAACGCGGTTCTCGCCCTGCGGGAAGAGCTTAACCCCAACAGAACGGCCAAGGATTTGGTCCAGACAGCGTCTTCGTTGCTTGCCCATGTGACCTCTCAGGCAGGCATTGTTACTGTTCCCAGAATCGAGGTAAATCAACTGAGGCAGGTTGAGTTTCTCCCGTTATCAGAAAATCGGGTTTTGGTGATTTTGGTCGTGAATGAACGTGAAGTCCAAAATCGGGTGATCGAGTTGACTCAACCTTTATCTGAGGTTCAGCTCAAAGCAGCAGCTGATCTGATTAACCAGCGTTATGCAGGTGCCAATCTAGTAGATGTAAAGGCACGACTTGTTCAAGAGATGGCTGAGGCTAGAAGTAGGATTGACGAATACATGGCCGCCGCCCTCGATTTGGCGAATCGGGCACTCGACGACGGTGAGCCGGGAGAGGATTATGTTGTTGCCGGGGAGAATTACCTTTTGGGTCAGGCGGATCCAGAAGATATGGGTAAGCTCCGGGAGCTTTTCGATGCATTCCAGAATAAAAGGGATGTTCTCGAGCTGCTTGAACGTTCTTATCGCGCCCAAGGGGTGCAAATTTTTATTGGTGAAGAGGCCGGATACGACGTCTTTGGGAATTATTCTGTAGTTACCGCGCCCTATGCTCAAGGTAGCCGCACCTTAGGTGTGTTGGGTGTCATTGGTCCTACACGTATGGCCTATGAGCGAGTCATACCAATGGTTGATGTAACGGCGAAAATGTTGAGTGCGGCGTTATCACGCTCTTGATGGCATAAGTTAGCCCGTAGAGTGCTGAACGCGCTCAGCTCAGTGTTACTTTCTATCAGTTCATTTTGCCCGTGCCAGCCCAGCCCCGCTGAGGGATCAGTTACTGCGACAGTCCTGACTGATGACATTAATGTCTAAAGCCGTGTTGACCTCTAATGAGCCCTCAGTGTCCTACATGCCCGAAACCTCAACTAACCTAGGGAATTTCAGCGTTTATCCGTGCTTAAAGCTTTGAGATTTCGATCATCCCGCCCGAAATTGAGGGTGAAGCTTGAAATCGTTGCTAACCATCCCCATTTCGGTTTTCAAACCGAGGCTGCGCGGTCTGCGTAGCCTGATGACATATGACCAAACCATGCCAGAGGGCGCCGGAAATGGCAGACGACAAGAACGAATACACGGAAGATGAATCACAGGACCCTGTTGGTGGCACATTGGATGTGACCGATGATGACGCCGAGTTATTAGAGCTCACCCCAGACCAAGTCATGGCGCAATTGGAAGCGGATCTAGCCGAGGCTCAAGATGCTGCCCTTCGGGCTAAGGCCGATGCCGTAAATGTTCAGCGCCGTGCTGAACAAGAGGTCGACAAGGCGAGAAAATTTGCTTTAGAACGCTTTATCAGTGAGCTATTGCCTGTGGTGGACAATATGGAGCGCGCCCTTGAGGCAGCTGGAAGCGACGAGGCTGTCAGGCCCATTGTCGAAGGTGTTGAACTGACACAAAAAAGCTTGATCGATGCCTTGCAAAAGCATGGAGTCGAGACCGTGGATCCCATGGGAGAACCCTTCGATCCTCAAATCGCTCAGGCTATGAGCATGGTTGAAAATCCCGAGGTAGAGCCGAACACCGTGATCGCGGTCATGCAGAAGGGATATCAGTTAAATGGGCGATTGGTTCGCCCCGCAATGGTGATGGTGAGCAAGGCCGCTGACTAATACCCACACAAAAAGTCTTGAATTTTTTTAAATCGGACCCACCTATATAAGCAAGCATAGCGGGCAGAAGCCCCGTTAAGAGGAGAGAGTCATGGGTAAAATTATTGGAATCGACCTTGGAACCACCAATTCATGTGTATCGGTATTGGAAGGTGGAAAGGCGCGAGTTATTGAAAATGCAGAGGGTGGTCGAACTACGCCTTCCATTGTTGCTTATGCTGACGACGATGAAGTGCTGGTCGGTCAAGCCGCCAAACGCCAGGCAGTCACGAACCCTACCAATACGCTGTACGCGGTTAAGCGACTTATTGGGCGTCGCTTTGACGATAAAGTCGTACAGAAAGACATCAAAATGGTGCCCTACAAGATTGTCAAAGCCGACAATGGAGATGCCTGGGTTGAAGCGAAGGGCAACAGTATGGCGCCGCCACAGGTGTCGGCAGAAGTCCTGCGCAAGATGAAGAAGACCGCTGAGGAATTTTTGGGTGAAACCGTCTCTGAAGCTGTTATCACAGTGCCCGCTTACTTTAACGACTCGCAGCGACAGGCGACTAAAGATGCGGGAAAAATCGCTGGCCTCGAGGTTAAGCGCATCATTAACGAGCCGACAGCTGCTGCTTTGGCCTACGGCATGGATAAGTCTCAGGGTGATCGCACGATTGCGGTATACGACCTAGGTGGCGGTACTTTCGATATCTCTGTGATCGAAATCGCTGAGGTCGATGGTGAGCATCAATTTGAGGTGCTTGCAACGAATGGCGATACCTTCCTTGGCGGAGAAGACTTTGATCTTCGATTGATCGAATATTTGGCTGATGAATTTAAGCGTGAGAACAGCATTGATTTGCACAGTGACCCCCTCGCGCTACAGCGCCTCAAAGAAGCTGCTGAAAAAGCGAAAATAGAGCTCTCTAGTGCACAGCAGACTGAAGTTAACCTGCCCTACATCACTGCCGACGCCACAGGGCCTAAGCACCTGGTGGTTAAGTTGTCTCGGTCTAAGCTCGAATCTCTGGTTGAAGATTTGGTAACACGTTCACTCGAGCCGGTGAAAACAGCCTTGGCAGACGCGGGGTTATCACCTTCTGAAATCCAAGATGTGATCTTGGTAGGTGGACAAACTCGCATGCCCTTGGTGCAGACGACAGTATCCGATTTCTTTGGCAAGGAGCCCCGTAAGGATGTAAATCCGGATGAGGCGGTCGCGATGGGCGCATCCATCCAAGGTGCTGTGCTAGCGGGCGACGTCAAAGACGTTCTGCTTCTCGACGTGACGCCCCTGACCCTCGGTATCGAAACCATGGGTAGCGTGGCGACGCCGCTGATCGAAAAGAACACCACCATTCCAACCAAGAAATCTCAGGTGTTCTCAACAGCCGAGGATAATCAGACGGCTGTAACTATTCACGTGGTTCAGGGCGAGCGCAAGCAAGCCGCTCAAAATAAGTCATTGGGCCGATTCGACCTGGCTGATATACCCCCGGCACCGCGAGGGGTACCGCAAGTTGAGGTGACGTTTGATCTCGACGCCAACGGTATTCTCAATGTTTCGGCTAAGGACAAAGCCACGGGTAAAGAGCAGTCGATTCGTATTACGGCGTCTGGCGGACTTTCAGAGGATGAGATCGAGCAAATGGTGCAAGACGCTGAAGCTAACGCTGAGGCCGACAAAAAGTTCGAAGAGATGATTACTGTTCGAAACAGTTGTGATGGCATGGTGCACGCTGCTCGAAAGACCTTGGAGGAAGCTGGAGAGCACTCTACTGTTGATGAGCGAGCTGCGATTGAAGCCGCTATCGCTGAGGCTGAAGAGGCCATGAAAGGCGATGATAAAGATGCGATTGAAGCGGCTACGACTAAAATCACAGAAGCAACGGGTCCGGTAGCGCAGAAAATGTATGCGGCCCAGGAGGCTGAAGGTGCAGCCGAGAGCGCCGGTGCTGAGGCGAGTGCGTCGGCAGACTCTGCCGACGATGGTGACGTCGTGGATGCCGAATTTGAGGAAGTCAAAGAAGACGAGAAGCCATAGGCGAGGTGCCCGTCTGCGTAGCAGATGGGCCGATCGCACATCCCATGTTAGGAAGTAACATGGTAAGTTCAACGCGGGTTTTTTTAAGTCCGCGTATTTTTTTTTGGGGAGCGGCATTCCCCTTTGGTAACTACAGGCTAAGCAGCAATGTCCAAGCGTGACTATTACGAGGTACTCGGGGTTGACCGGTCTACATCAGATCCGGATATCAAGAAGGCATATCGCCGTATCGCCATGAAGTTTCACCCCGATCGAAATCCCGATGACAAGGATGCCGACGCCAAGTTTAAGGAAGCGACCGAGGCTTACGACGTGCTTATGAGCGCCGATAAGCGTGCGGCTTACGACCAGTTTGGTCACGCAGGCTTAGAGCAGGGCGCCGGTGGCGGGGGCTTTCAGGGCGGTTCGAGCTTCAGCGATATCTTTGGCGATGTGTTCGGAGATATCTTTGGCGGCGGTGGCGGTGGTGGGCGACAAGGCCCGCAACGTGGCTCTGATCTGCGCTACACCATGGAGGTCAGTCTCGAGGAGGCTGTCCGAGGTGCCACCCGAGAAATTAAAGTCCCCACTTTGCAGCACTGCGATACCTGCGATGGCAGTGGGGCCAAGCCAGGCACCCAGCCCGTGACCTGCGGTAGCTGTGGTGGTGCAGGGCAAGTTCGTATGCAGCAGGGCTTCTTTCAAGTTCAACAAACCTGTCCGAAATGTCGTGGTTTAGGCAAGACGATCTCAGATCCTTGTCGCGATTGCAGAGGCCAGGGGCTGTTGGAGAAAACGAAGACGCTGTCGGTAAAAGTGCCGCCGGGAGTAGATACCGGTGATCGTATTCGTTTGAGCGGTGAAGGCGAGGCGGGGCCATCGGGTGGACCTAGTGGCGATTTGTTTGTTCAGATAGCAGTACGCCAACACAACCTATTTGAACGTGATGGTCGCAACCTTTATTGCGAGGTTCCTATAAACTTTGTTGACGCTGCTTTAGGTGGAGAGCTGGAGGTTCCAACTTTAGACGGCAAAGTGAAATTGAAGATACCTTCCGAGACGCAAACTGGGAAAATGTTTCGTCTGCGTGGTAAAGGCGTATTGCCCGTGCGCGGAGGCCCTATCGGCGACTTGATGTGTCGAGCCGTTGTGGAAACGCCGGTTAATCTGAGCGCCCAGCAAAAGCAATTATTGCAAGATTTCCGGGCTACCCTGGATGAAGGTGGTAATCGCCAATCGCCACGCCAGTCGAGCTGGTTTGAGGGTGTAAAGTCGTTTTTTGATGGAATGACTAAGTGACGATAAAGATAGGGGTCGCGGGTGCATCGGGCCGTATGGGTCGAATGCTCCTTGAGGCCATTGCTGCGAGTGAGTATGACGTTGTGTTAAGCGCTGCCCTTGTGCGCCCCGACAGCGCGTTGTGCGGTGTTGACACAGGGACATTGCTCGGTGGGCCATCCTCAGGGATTACTTTTTCTCAGGATGCACAGGCAGCTATTTCTGGCGTAGATATACTGATCGATTTCACACCCCCCGAGGCAGCTGTCGATAATGCGCAGGTATGTGTATCGCTACGTAAGCCTTTGGTCTCAGGTACAACGGGCTTTTCCGCTGATCAAGCAAGGCAGTTTCGTGACACAGCCCAGACCATAGCGCTGTGTCAGGCCTCGAACTTCTCTACTGGCGTAAATCTGGCTTATCGCCTGTTGGCGCAGGCGGCCGCTATTTTAGGAGCAGAGGCCGACATTGAAATTAGTGAAGCCCATCATCGCCATAAAGTAGATGCCCCAAGCGGTACGGCGATTGCCATGGGTGAAGTCGTCGCTGGAGCACTCGGACGCAATCTGGCCGAGGTGGCAATTTATGGTCGCGAGGGCCACACGGGCGAGAGACCCAAAGAAACCATTGGTTTTTCAACAGTGCGCGCGGGCGATATTGTCGGGGATCATACGGTCACCTTTGCGGCTGTGGGTGAGCGTCTTGAAATTACCCATAAGGCCAGCTCCAGAATGGCTTTTGCCCGTGGTGCGATCCGCGCTGCGGTCTGGTTGATTAATCAACAGCCCGGCTTGTATGACATGCAAGATGTTCTGGGTCTAAAGGAGAGTTAAGTCGTGAATTCAGTTGCACATACCGTAGACATTGATGAAGCCAATGCTCAGGAACAACTCATCGAAGAGTCACACAAGCGACCAGTGGTGGTTGATTTTTGGGCTGACTGGTGCGAGCCCTGCAAGCAACTGATGCCTATTTTGGAAAAATTGGCTGCAGAATACGCGGGCGCGTTTTTACTGGCGAAAGTCAACGCCGACGAGCAGCAAACCCTGGCCGGCCAGTTGGGTGTGAGAAGTTTGCCTACTGTTATGGTAATCAAAGATGGTCAGCCCATTGACGGTTTTGCGGGGGCTCAGCCGGAGTCAGCAGTCCGTGAAATGCTGGAAAAGCATTTGCCATCGCCTTGGAATGGAAAAATTGCAGCGGCAACTGAGCTATTAGATGCAGGAGATACAGCAGGCGCCTTGGCATTACTGCGAGGTGCTTGGGAAGATTCGAACAAACTTAAAGATGTCACCCTCGCTTATGCGGGCGCCCTTATCGAGGCTAACAGGTTAGATGACGCCACCACGGTTTTGAGTGAAGTTCGGTTGGTGGACCAAGATGCTCTCCATGAGCAGCTGATGGCTCAAATTGAGCTAAAGCGTGAAGCTGGAAAGTCACCCGAAATTGAGGCCTTAGAGGTTGAGCTGGCGGCGGATGCTAGCAATCACTCGGTTAGGGTTCAGTTGGCGGTGCAGCTGAGCGCCGCGGATCATCACAAAGAAGCGCTGGAGCATCTATTAATAGTGTTGCGCGTCGATCGTGACTGGAATAACGGCGAGGCTAAGCGCATGTACCTGGATACCTTAAACATTATTGGCAAGGGCGATCCATTGGCAGCGGAATACCAACGAAAGCTCTTTTCTATTCTCTACTAACGCAGATAACCATTCAGAGAGTGCACTGCTCAAACTCTCAAGCGTTTTACTCATTTCGCCCCTGATCAGGGTGCTACGGTCAAACCTGGGAAATCTGTGGATTGTTCAGAGGCGTGTGGCTTCTCAGATAGCAGCATGAATCCAGGTGATAAGCGTTGTGCTCACGGGGTACTTGCAATCACGGCTCAAGTTGCCTACATTCCACAGCGTAGAAAAACATACTCAAGGTTCAAAATTGGCGGTGTCGATGTTAGCACTGCCCCTGATAATTGCGAGGCACGTATGGATATTGCGTTTTCACCCGAAGAATTGACGTTCCGGGACGAGGTGGGCAGCTTTTTTGACGAGCAGTTCGACGACGAGCTTGTTGCGCGCTTGCGCGGAGAGAACTTCAAGGAAGCTATTGTTGAATGGCAGCAGCGGCTTTACAAAAAAGGCTGGATTGCGGCGAATTGGCCGGTTGAGCACGGCGGTACCGGATGGACACCGACTCAGAAGTATATTTATGAGACTGAGCGCTCTGAGCGCGGTATTCCCGGTGTTATCCCCTTTGGCATTGGCATGGTCGGCCCCATGATTTACCAGTTTGGTACGACCGAGCAAAAAGAAAAATTCCTCCCTGGAATTCTGAACAGCGAGACTTGGTGGTGCCAAGGTTATTCTGAGCCGGGTTCTGGATCAGACTTGGCGTCTTTAAAGACCAAGGCTGAACTTGATGGTGATCATTATGTGATTAACGGTGCCAAGATCTGGACCAGTTATGCACAATACGCGGATTGGATCTTCGTTTTGGTTCGAACCAGTAACGAAGGTAAGAAGCAGGAAGGCATTACTTTCATTCTGGTTGATATGAAGACCCCGGGCATTAAGATTAATCCCATTATTTCTATCGACAATGAGCACAGCCTCAACGAAGTTGAATTCAGTGATGTGCGAGTGCCTGTTGAAAATGTGGTCGGAGAGGTTAACAAGGGTTGGACTGTTGCTAAGGCGCTGTTGGCCCATGAGCGAACAGGGATTGCCGATGTGGCGCAATCGAAGCGTAATATTCGCCTCATTAAGGAAGCGGCCGCTGCCGAGGTTAATGGTGGTAAGCGCCTGATGGACGACGTGAATTTCCAAGCCCGCGTTGCTGATCTTGAAATTGAACTTATGGCCCTGGAATTTACTGAGCTGCGTACCCTTGCAGCGATGGCCGCTGGCGGGTTTCCTGGTCCGGAGTCTTCGCTCCTGAAAATTAAGGGTACCGAGCTCCAACAGGCCACTCAGGAGCTTCGTATGGAAACAGCCGCCTATTACCAAGGTGTGTTGCCCAATAATATGGATCCCGATGTGCTGGGGCACAGCTGGACCCATGATGCTTTCCGCAATTACATGTACGGACGCGCAGCGACGATTTATGGCGGTTCTAACGAAGTGCAGAAAAACATTATCGCCAAGTACGTACTGGGTCTGGAATAACGTCCAGAGGGGACAAGATTATGAATTTTGAGTTTTCAGAAGAGCAACAAATGGTGCGTGATTCAATCGCACGCTTTGTTCAAGATGACTACGATTGGGACACGCGTCGAGCGATTGTGGCATCAGATAGCGGCATGAGTGATAAGGCTTGGCAGACATTTGCTGAGCTTGGCTGGTTGTCGATTCCGTTTGCCGAGGAAGACGGTGGATTTGGCGGAAATATTGTCGATACTATGGTTATTATGGAAGAGCTGGGCAAGGGGCTGGTGGTAGAGCCGTATCTACCAACGGTCGTGCTGTTCGGTGGCCTGATTACTCGTGCAGGTAACGAGGCACAGCGCAGCAGTTGGATTCCTTCGATCATCGATGGTTCAACCTCGGGTGCTTTTGCCTATCTTGAGCGTCAGAGCCGCTTTGAAATTACTGACTGTTTGACTCATGCCAAGGCTGATGGTGATGGTTGGACTCTCAACGGCGAGAAAGTTGTCGTATTTAACGGCGCCAACTGCAATCAAATGATCGTTTTAGCGCGCACGGCCGGCGAGCAGTGGGACAGAGACGGACTGTCTTTGTTTGTTGTGGCTGCCGATGCTGCGGGCGTGAATCGTGTTGAATATCCCATGATGGATGGTCAGCGTGCTGCAAACATTACTTTTACTGATGTTGCGTTAAATGCTGATGCACTCTTGGGGGAGGCGGGGGCGGCTATGGCTACTGTCGAGTCCATGATTCAAGAGGCCACAATAGCGCTTATGGCTGAAGCCGTGGGCTGCATGGGCACCCTGAACACCAAAACACTGGAATACACCAAAACTCGCGAACAGTTTGGCGTGGCTATTGGCTCTTTCCAGTCTTTGCAGCATCGCATGGTCGATACAATGATGGCCTATGAGCAGGCTAAGTCACTGCTGTTTAAAGTCGTTTGTGAGTACAAGCAAGATCCCGCTAGCGCTGAACTAAGCATTCATGCATTGAAAGTGTTTATCGAGAAAAATGCCAAGCTCGTTTACAGCGAGGCGACCCAGATGCACGGCGGTATGGGGATTACTGATGAACTGGATATTGGCCACTATGCAAAGCGTCTGATGATGATTAATACGACTTTTGGTGATGCTACTTATCACCGTGCGCATTACATTGATAAGGCTTATGCTGCCTAAAGGTATGACGTGATCTACAAGACCCGCCACCTCGGCGGGTTTTTTTTGCCTCGGATTCTTAAAATTGCAAGCAACAGTGGAGAACCCTAAACTGTGCGCCCCAAACAGGGACCTAACTGTGGATAAACAGACACGCCTAGCGCGAACCATTCTTAATGGCTTTACGGCTTATTTTGCAGAGTTTGAGAATATCACCCTTGCGGCGCGCACGCGTTTTGAGCTCGCAGAGTGGGGCATCATGCAGGAGATTTCGACAAGACGAATCGATCTCTACAAAGAGAAAGTCTTAGAAACCCTAGAGTTCGTCAACGTCATAGCCGATGATCGTATCTCGGATTTTACATTTTGGACTGAGACTCGCGCTGTTTATGTCGAATTGGTTCGAGGCATGACCAATTTTGAAATTGCCGAGACATTTTACAACTCGATATACAACTCGGTATTTGGCCATCACCGCATTCGCAATGAGCATGCGTTTGTGTTTTCTCCTCAGGGCGATATGCCCCCTGTTGATGTACGGCGGGTTGTTCAACGATTCAGTGGTGATCTCCGAGACAGTGTTGCAGCGTTGTTGTCACAGTACGCGGTTCACATTCCCTACGAAAATGTAGAGCGCGATCGCGACTCTATTGTTGACGCCATCAATGAGCAGCTCAGCTCAGATGATGGTCAACTAAACTCGGGTATAGAATTGCATGCCCTGGAGCATCATTTTTATCGAAACAAGGCGGTCTATATTGTGGGGCGTATTGTGGCCGAAGGCTTACAAATCCCCTTTGTACTTCCAATGCTTCACAACAACGATGCAGCGGCCCCTGCCGTATATATCGACACCATTCTCTTTGGCTCAGATCGAGTGAGTTTGTTGTTTAGCTTTACTCGAAGTTATTTCATGGTCGATGCTTCGATTCCTTCTCAGTATGTTTTGTTTTTACACCAGTTAATGCCTAAGAAGGATATTTCTGAAATTTACAGCGCGATTGGCCACCACCGCCACGGCAAAACCTATTACTACCGCACGGCATACCGTCATATGCGTGCGACGGCAGATCAATTTATTGTCGCACCGGGTATTAAAGGCATGGTGATGACCGTATTTACGCTGCCCTCTTATGAGTTTGTATTCAAAATTATTAAAGACCGTTTTACGCCGCCTAAAGAAGTCACGCACCAGCTAGTAAAGGATAAATACAACTTGGTGAAGCGCTGGGATAGGGCCGGCCGAATGGCCGATACGCAAGAGTTCAACAACCTTGTTTTTGATCGGTCACGATTTTCAGAAGAGCTGATGGCAGAGCTCTATGAAACCTGTCCCTCGCAGTTAGTGATTAGCGGAACGGCACTTATTATTAAGCACTGTTACGTAGAGCGGCGTATGACACCACTCAATCTGTATTTGCAGAAGGCCAATGATGAAGAGGTCGACGACGTCATGAACGATTACGGCAAGTCGATTAAGGAGCTGGCTGCAGCGAATATCTTTCCCGGAGATATGCTGCTAAAGAATTTTGGCGTCACCCGGCACGGTCGCGTGGTCTTTTATGATTATGACGAGATTCAGCCACTGCTAGAGTGTAATTTTCGGCGCATTCCACCACCACGGGATGAGTTGGAAGAAATGGCCAGCAGGCCTTGGTATTCGGTAGGTCCTAACGACGTTTTTCCGGAGGAATTTCGGCTTTTCTTTTCGGGCAATCAGCGTGCAAGGAAGGCCTTCGACGCGCGTCACAGTGATATCTATGACGCGAGTTTTTGGACGGGATTACAAGATCGCATTCGGGAGGGTCATGTCGACGACTTTTATCCTTACCCGCGGGTGATGCGATTCACTCGAGAACAGGGGAGTTCGGCCTGATGGCATCGATTTATCTTATTCGCCATGGACAGGCTTCCTTTGGCTCCGACAACTACGATCAGCTCTCCACTTTGGGGCAGCGTCAGGCTGATGTGACAGGCCAATATCTGTCGACTATTGGCCTTACAGTCGATGCAGCTTTTGCAGGGACCTTATCGCGCCAACAAGAAACCGGTGCTCGAGTACTCGCTGGTTTGGGTGATCCATGTGCCATACAAACTGATAGCCGCTTTAACGAGATAAATAATGAAGAACAGGTCAGCGCACTCTTGCCCGGGCTGATTGAGCGCGATCCTGTACTTGCTGACATTGCAGGGCGAGGATTTGGTAGCAGTAAGGATTATCAAAAAATTATAGATGCGGTCTTTAACGCGTGGGTCAGTCCAGATTGTCCAGACTGTGGTATTACCCCTTGGTCGGTATATCGAGATGGCGTACAGGCGGCATTAAAAGACATCATGATATCGGTTGGCGCGGGTAAGAATACGGCCGTGTTTACTTCTGGCGGAACTATTGCCACCGCTGTTGGACTGATTGTGGGGGCTCATCACAGCGGTTTTTATCAGTTTTACGAGCCCGTTATGAATTGCTCTATTACGCGTTTTATTTACAGTAGCCAGCGCGTTTCACTGTCTAACTTTAATGACGCTGCGCATCTACAGCTGTTGTCTGCTCAGCTGCAAGAATCGCTAGTGACTTATCGATGACCACGATCTGGTTAGTCCGTCATGGTGAAGCCTCGGCGAGCTGGGGAGAGCACAGTGACCCCGGATTGAGTGAAAAAGGTGTGCTTGAGGCACAGGCTGCTGCAACCCAGTTGCTATCCGTCGTGCCACGGGATGTGGCTTTGGTGAGTAGCCCGAAAGCACGAGCACAGGAAACGGCGGCTCCCTTAGCGGCGCACTTAAATCGTGATGTTGTGATTAACCCTGCGTTTCAGGAGATTCAGGCGCCAGTACCGCTTAAGGATCGCCAGGTGTGGCTACAGGGGTTTATGCGTCAAACATGGACCGAACAGAGCGAGTCACTTTGGCGTTGGCGTGAGGGTATTGTGGGAGCGCTGCTGGGGCTTAGTGAGCCTACGGTGATCTTCACCCACTTTCTTGTTATCAATACGGTGGTGGCACACAGCCGGAAGGCCAGTAAAACGGTTCAGTGTTGGCCCGACAACGGTTCTGTCCACCACTTGGAGTTAGCCCATGGCGCGATCAAGGTGGTGCGCTTGGGTCAGCAGATGACCTCGGTAGTTAACTGATCAGCGAGTTTTTGGCCGCACCAGTGCTTCTTGAGTCGTCGAGGCCAGCAGCGTGCCGTCTTTGCTCCAAAACTGACCGCGATTGAACCCCCGGGCGTTACCGGCCCATGGACTATCGCACTCGTACAGTAAGAACTCACTCACATTAACCGGCTCGTGGAACCATATAGCGTGATCAAGACTTGCGGCAATGTGGTTGATGTCCCAGTCCTGCATGCCTTGAGGATAAAAGCTGGTGCCGAGCAGGGCGCAATCTGAAATCAATGCGAGGGCAGCCTGATGTAGCCTCGGGTCTTCTTTTAGTTGCCCCGCGGCTTTAAACCAGTTTTGCTGTTTTTGCTGCGGTTGGTCGGTCCGCGCAGTAATTCTCACTCGATCAATTTGATACATGTCGCTGAAGCTTTTGTGCTTTGGCCCAAGGTTTAGAGCTGCAGCTTCTTCAGGTGAGGGCACTTTGGGCATTTTTTCGCTATGAGTAAATCCCGCTTCGGTAATCTGATAGCTAATTGACGTATTAAAAATGGCCTCACCTTTTTGTCGTGCTACGACACGGCGCGTGGCGAATGAGCGACCATCACGGATAGGATCGACATCAAATTCGATGGGAATTGTGGAGTCGCCGGCACGCAAAAAGTAGGCGTGCATAGAGTGCGCCATCAGGGAGCTGTCTACGGTGTCGTTGGCGGCTAGCAGGCACTGGGCCAAAACCTGACCACCAAAAATTCTAGGCTGTGGCGTAGGGCTGTGCCCTCTGAACCAGTGACGACCGACTTGCTCGGGTTTGATCAAGTCCATGACATCTTGAAAGTTTGGCACCGGTATCTCCTAGGCGCAGATTAATTGGCAGGCTTTGTTAAGCCAAAATAGAAAACATCGAAGTACTCGATTGCGGTTTGATCAATATCATCAACACGTCGCCAATCGCTGATATCCATGGCAGCATTGACCGCGCCCTCAAGCATATTTTGCATAATTGCACTGTCTACCTTGCGAAATTTACCCGTTTCCTGACCTTCACGAATAAATTGTCCCAGGTTATTGCTTGCGGCTTGGGTGCGCACAAGAACGCGTCGGCGAATGGGTGGCGGCAACGCGGTAATGGTGTTGTAACGTATGAGCGGTCCTAGATCGGAGTTTTGTATATGGAATACCTGACGACAGGCGGTATCTAGTTTTTGTGGAGCAGACATAGTGCTGTTTGCGATGTCAGTGTAGATAGCCTCGGTTAAATCCAACGAGTGCTCGTAGCATTGAGTGAGCAGCGCTTCCTTGTTGGTAAAGTGATAATAGAACGCGCCCTTCGAGACTTGTAGGTGTTCCGCTATTTCATCAAGCGATGTCCCGTTAAAGCCCTTACGGTTAAAAAAGCGTGTCCCCGCTTTAAAAAACGCTTCTTGCTTGAGACGGTTTTGGGCTTCGCGATCAAAGCCCTTGGCGGGAACAACGCCTTCCGCACTCAGTACATGTTCAGAGGGCCGGTACTGGGCGTCTTGAGCGAATAACCCATATTGAACAATGTCCCGTAACGCAGCCCCTGCCAATTCAGCATCCTCACGGGGCATTTCGTACAGCCAATAAAATGACCAGTCTAACGCCCCTATCAGCGCCCGGGTTGTGGCAGTAGAGTGACAAGGGCGTATGACAGACTTCTCAACTCCGTCGCGTATGTAAGAACGAATTCGGATGAACATGCGTAAGTATTCGGCAATGAGTGCTTCACGATGCTCATCTTTGAGCGAGGCAAACTCTAGCGGTGCGGCGTAGTAGTTGCCATGACCAGAGAGCGCCCTAAGAATCGTAGCGATATGCTCTTCCATGAAGAGTAGTACCCTCTCCAAGGGATCGTCAGTTGTTTGCTCGATTTCATCGAGGGTGCGATGCGCCTTTTGCATGGCGGCGTCATAGCACTGATAAATGAGGTCTTCTTTGGTTTTTACGTAGTAATAAAGGCTGGTTTTGGTAAGCCCTAGCTTGTCGGCGACGTCGCTTAATGTAGTAGATCGGGCGCCTTTAGTATTAAAAAGCTTCGCGGCTCTCGATAATATTGCACCGTGCTTGGCCTCGTGCTGAATTCCGCGATTGAAGGGCGATCCGTTGTCGGTCACAGTAGTCAAAGTCAGTTCATTCGCAAAAGTCGATTTTTTGAACTTTAAGTATTTTTTTTGTCTGTGTCCACGTAAGAGTGTTTTATTTAGGCCGTAATGGCCCCTAGACTGGCCTCTCCAAGCAGAAGGAGCTTTCTTCGACATGTCCTCAACCATTTTATTTGAGCAAGAAGCGGGTGTCGCGACCTTAAAATTTAATCGACCGGAGCGCCGCAATGCGTTGGGTCGTGATGAACTGTCGGGTATTCAAGCCGCGTTGGGTGCCCTAAGGCCTGAGTCGCGAGTGCTTGTGATTACCTCAGCATCGGGCTCTACGTTTTGTGCGGGAGCCGATTTACAACAAATTCGTGCCGGTGAGTTAGATGGCGATCAATTTCAGGCGGTGACGAATCAGTTGGCTGATTTATCTATACCCACTCTCTGTGTGATTAACGGCAATGTCTTTGGGGGTGGTTGTGAACTGGCGATATCTTGTGACTTTAGATTGGCGTCCAAAGATATCACGATGCGCGTGCCCGCTTCGGCAATTGGTCTGTGCTATCCCATTGAAGGGATTGAACGTTTTGTTGCCCGTTTGGGCGTTACGCTTGCAAAACGTGTTCTTGTGGCGGGAGAGGCTTTCTCTGCCGACGAAATGCTAGAGCTTGGGATCGTAAGTCGACTGGCCCGTGCTGATGAGCTAATAGAAGAAAGTCACCTTGCGGCCCAAACTTTGGCACAGCGTGCGCCCCTTGCGGTGAGCGCTATGCTAAAAATCATTCGCCAGGCAGAGCGGGGTGCTATTGATTTTAGAGAGGCTCGTGAACTGGTCCGTATTTGCGCAGAGTCAGATGACCTACAAGAGGGCTTGGTGGCCCAAAAAGAGCGGCGATCGCCTATTTTCAAAGGGCGTTAGTGATGCTGCACCTTGGGTTTCAGAGCCAGCGTTGCAGGGCCGCCACGGCATTGCGAGCCAGCTCTTCGATGTCTTCATAATCTTCTTGTGACAGTGTCATTTGACCAACAGCGGCAGCCTGCTCAATGTCATTAAGCGCCTTTGTTAACTGTGTCGCACCCACGTTACCACTCATGGACTTCAGAGCATGAGCATGTTTTCTAAGAAGTTCCCTATCGTCGGTGTCAATCGACGATCGTAAGTTATTGAGGCTTATGGGGAGTTGGGAATTGAAAGATGTGATCACTTTAGAGAGTAAGGCGCTGCTAGCAGGGCCCGGGTTGATCGCGAGTATTGAGTCAATGACTGTCTCGTCAATAGGACCTTGACCGATTGAATTCTCCAACCCAGAGCCTTTAACCGTTTCGTTAGAGACTTTGTGTGTGAGTGTCGTACTGATTCGATTCTCTAGTTGCGCGACATTGAAAGGTTTGGTCATGAACTCGTCCATCCCTGAACTTAAAGCCTGTTCATATTCCTCGGCCCGTGCTGCTGCTGTTAGCGCAATAATAGGCGTTCGCTCGTAGTCGCGTTCAGACTCTATTTCGCGAATCAATTTGGTGGCTTCGAACCCGTCCATCACTGGCATTTGGCAATCCATAAGCACTAGGTCAAATCGGTGACGTCGAAATAGAGTGACTGCCTCTAGCCCATTTTCAGCAAGACTGGAATTCAGGCCCATGGACTTCAGAATTTCTTGTACCAAAATTTGGTTAACCTTGTTGTCCTCAACAATCAGGACATCAGCGTTAATCTGAAGGGAAGGCGCCGGTGGGGCGACCGGTGCTGGCTGGCTGGATAACGCTTCTTCGAGGTTGCTGGTGGTAATAGGTCTATGCAGGCCGATCCACTGCTGTGAGTGCAGGCGTGGTGACAGACTTTTTATCGACGTTGCGAGAATTTTTTTAGCGGAGTCGTAGCGCTGTTCAATATCGTCGAGATCATCGGGTTTTAGTAGTTGGTCAATAATAAGGGCATCGCAGGGCAGCTGATCTATAGCCTCTACGCTTTGAATGGCCACGGTGCTATAGCCAATCAATGCAGCGTGTGCTGTGGTGCTGTTTTTTAGTACTTCGTCGTCGGTCACCAGGCCTATCGTTCCACGATCTAGTGAGGGTCTTATTTCCGCAATTTCTAATGGCATGATAACGACAACTCGGGTGCCGGCGCCCGAGGTTGGCGTCTCTATGGACAGCGAGCCACCTAGCACTTCTGCAAAATTACGGCAGATAGTGAGTCCTAGACCTGTGCCGCCGTATTGTCGGGTGGTGCTTGTGTCAGCTTGAGTGAACTTTTCGAATACGCGATTTTTGGCAGTTTCCGGTATGCCCTCGCCGGTATCGTCGACCACCATTCTAATTTCACCCGATGGATCAACACCGACTGTAACGATGATCCGACCAGATTCTGTAAACTTGATTGCATTACCTACCAGATTTGTAATGATCTGGCGGATTTTTTGCGGATCGCCACGATAGCTTCCAGCCAACGATATATCAGGTATGAAGTCTAGCTTTAGGCCTTTTCTTTGAGCGGGCTCGCCCTGCAAGTAGCAAACCTCATCGATTACACTGACAAGATCAAATTCCACAGACTCAACATCCATTCGATCGGCTTCGATTTTAGCCAGATCTAAAATTTCGCTGATAAGGTGTAGCAGAGTTTTCCCGGAATTTAACGCTGCACGAGCGAAACGGTTTTGTTGCGGTGTTGTATCGGTCTTGAGCAGCAGTTCATTCATACCAATAATGCCGTGCAAAGGCGTTCG
>CALKNZ010000075.1 GCA_938091995.1 uncultured Luminiphilus sp.
TACCCCTGCGCGCCTCACTGGTCTCGTAATTCACCTATAATCAATATCCCTCTGGCCGCAGACCTGACGCCCCTTATCTCAATGCTAAGGGCGGATCGCCCGTAACACTGCAATGTTGAGTAAAATGGCAAACTACAAAAATATAACGTGTGTGAATTTCATGTCAGCTATACCGTTTAACACGAAGCCGGTTACAACAGCGGTTTCGTTTGCCTTAACCGCTCTGCTCGCCTCAGGCGCCAGCGCGCAAACTGACTTGACCACCGACGATAGTCCCGTCATTGAGGAAGTTGTCGTAACCGGTATTCGCTCGAGTCTACAGCGCGCACAAGATCTCAAGCGCTACTCTTCAGGTGTTGTGGACGCCATTACCGCAGAAGACATCGGTGATTTCCCCGACACGAACCTGGCAGAGGCCCTGCAGCGAGTCACAGGTGTGGCGATTGACCGCCAACGCGGTGAGGGCTCAACGGTCACCGTAAGAGGTTTTGGTGCCGACTTTAACTTAGTAACCCTCAACAGCCGCCAAATGCCCACACACAGTGGTTTGGGGCGATCTTTTGACTTCGCGGATATCGCCGCTGAATCCGTGTCGGGGGTTGAGATTTACAAAACCTCCCGAGCCAATGTGTCCACTGGAGGCATAGGCGCCACGATCAATATTAAAACCGCACGTCCATTAGACCGACCCGGCCTCAATGCTTCAGTGAGTGCCTCGGCAATGTACGATCAGTCAACTCGAACGGGCGATGAGTTCACCCCAGAGGTGTCAGCGTTCGCATCGCAGACATTTTTCGACGACACCGTGGGAATTGCACTGTCTGGCACCTTTCAGGAGCGCCACAATGGACAGTCCTCAGCCAGCAATACCGAATGGCTTGAGCGCGACGGCAGCGGCATTCCTGACAACGGCCAGCACGAAAACATTCCCGGAGCAGGGGATTTGGTGGGCTTGCCACAGCAACAAATTTATCAGCTCGACGAGTGGGAACGCACCCGGATTAACGGTCAGCTCACCCTTCAGTGGCGCCCTTTCGATCGACTAACCGCGACCCTAGACTACACCATGGCCGAGCTGGAGTTAGACCACCGCTATAACAACATGTCGGTATGGTTTAGCCCCACAGGTCAATCTGGCACCTGGATGGGCGACGGTATCGTTTCACCTCTGGTGTATTCGGAAGACAACAATCAGCCCGACTCACCCATGGGTGCCGGAGTGGACGCCTCGAAAAATACCCGGGCGTCTCTAGGTTTAAACCTGGAATGGGATATCACAGACCGGTTGAGCGTTGTCGTGGATTATCACGATTCCACCGCCGAGCGGGAACCCAACAGTGCCTTTGGTAGCTCTGCCAATCTTTCCATGGCGGCCTTTGGACGAAAATCCGCGTCAGTAGATTACTCCAATGAAATTCCGATCACCCAGATCGCCCTTGCCGATCCTTTGTCCCCCGACGATATGCAAATCACCGGGAGTGTCTTTGGCAACAGCTGGGCTGAAATGAACATTGAACAGGCGCAATTTTCGGGTGTCTTCGATCTTACTGATACCCTGATGCTGGATTTTGGTCTCGCCTACACTGACATCGATAACTTTGAAGCCGGCAGTATCGTGCAGCGCAATACTTGGGGACAAAACCAAGCTTCGGCCTACGGCTCAGTATCTGACCTTGTCGTTCCAGCCTCGTTGGCGGGGATGTACGACGAGCTCTCAGGTGGCGATAGCGTGACGAACAATTTCTTCGTCTTCAACATGGAAGAAGTTGCCGCGAGGGCGGAGGCCCTGCAAGCACTGCCAGAAACTGACCCCATGTATTTGGCCACGGCAGTTGCGGGTGGCGACTGTGGCACCGGCTTCTGTGCCGATAGCGATCCGGGATTTGGTAACCAGTTTCGCGAGGAGAGTTACTCCGCTTATTTCCAGATAGGCTACGCTGGCGACCTTTTCAACCGGCCATTTAATTTTAGAGCGGGCCTTAGGTACGAAGAAACGGAAGTGACATCGAGTGCTGAGTCTCAGGACTACGTAAGTATCGATTGGGCCTCGACCAACGAGTTTTCTGCGGTTCCCGCCGAAGGCAACATTACAACATCACTGAGCGGCGACTACGACGTGCTGCTGCCCAATGTCGATTTTGATATTGAGGTCATTGACGATGTGATTTTCCGTGCCTCCTACAGCCAAACGATTTCACGCCCTAGCTACGCAGATCTGCGGGGTAATCTGTCCATTGGTACCGTACTGCGTGTCGTCGAGGGGGAGCACACCGCCGACGGCTCGATAGGAAATCCGGGCCTACTACCCCACGAGTCAGACAACTGGGACTTCTCATTAGAGTGGTATTACAGTGATGTCAGTTACGTCTCAATCGGCTATTTCGATAAATCTGTGGTGAACTTTGTGACCTCCGCAGAACAGCAAGATGTGGTGTTGTACCCAGATTTAGCACACCCAGCGCTGGGGCCACTCTATGCCGACGCCATCGATGCCCTCGGTATTGCCGCGTCAAACGGCGACATTCGCGACTATATCTTTACCAAATACCCCAACGAGCCGGGTGTTGATGCCGTCAATCAGGTGATTACCGGGGTTCCCGGTCGTGACGACCCCGCGTACTTCGACGTCGATACCCGCATTAACTCAGCCGAGGATGCCAAGATCGACGGCTGGGAAATCGCTTGGCAGCACAGCCTATGGGATACCGGTTTTGGTTTTATCGCCAATATGACCTTAGCCAGCGGCAGCGCCACTTTTGACAACAACTCCGATGCGCCGCAGTTTGCGCTACCCGGTCTTTCAGACACCCGTAATTTCATTCTTTACTATGAGGGCTTTGGGTTTGAGGCTAGGGCGGCTTATAACTGGCGCGACAGTTACTTTATTGGCGGTGTAACCAAGCCTGCCTATACCGAGGAATATGAGCAGTGGGATGCCAGTGCCAGCTATTCGATAACCGATGGGCTCACCGTGTTTGTGGAAGGCATTAACCTTACTAATGAAACCTTCAGGTCGCACGGTCGAGATCCCCTGCAAATTTATAGCGTGGGCCAACTGGGCGCTCGTTACAACTTAGGCTTCCGCTACACGTACTAGTGCGTCAGCCGAAAGAGCCAGCCCCTATCGTAGGGGTTGGCCGGCGAGTTTTTATTCCAACTGGTAACCTCTAGACTACCGCAATCCCGACGCAAACCGACGGAAGACCGCTGTGTATGCTGAATAAAAACCAAACCGCAGAGCAAGCCGTTAAGCAGATCGTGATTGTCGGCGGCGGTACCGCTGGCTGGCTAACCGCTTGCGTGCTGGCGGCGGAGTTTCAGTTATCCGACGACTTTAGCCTCACCGTTGTGGAATCTCCGGATACCCCAACCATTGGCGTTGGCGAGGGCACCTGGCCATCGATGCGCTCTACCCTGAAAAAGATCGGCATCAACGAGGCAGAATTTCTCCGTCGCTGCCAAGGGTCACTCAAACAAGGAACCTTCTTTCGAGACTGGCTGCACGGTAAGGGGGAAAGCTACTACCACCCTTTCTCCACGCCTATTGGCTACAGCGAGGCCAACCTTGCAGAGGTGTGGCTAGAGTCGGACCAGCCCGAGCAGTCCTTTGCCCACACGGTGACCCCCCAATGCAGAATTTGTGACGAGGCGGGAACGGCCAAACAACTGGGCATTCCCGACTACGCCTATGCGCTGAACTATGGTTATCACCTCGATGCCGTTGCTTTTGCCGCCATGCTAACTGAGCGTGCGGTAGCTGGGCTGGGCGTGACCCACATTGTCGGCCACATTGACGGCGTCCTTTGTGACTCGGAAGGCTATATAGAAACCCTTAAAACCACCAACGGCCAGACGGTCTCTGGGGACCTGTTTATTGACTGCAGTGGTTTCAGTGGGTTGTTGGTAGAGCAGCATTACAACATACCGCTTAAAAGCGTGGGTTCAATTCTCTTTAATGATCGAGCCCTTGCAACTCAGGTTTCTTATCCGTCATCCGATGCGAAGATTAAGTCGACAACCTGGGCGAGCGCACAAACTGCGGGGTGGGTTTGGGATATTGGATTACGAGAACGCCGTGGCGTGGGCTATGTTTATTCCAGCGCGCATACCGAGCCATCGGCTGCAGAGCGTGTACTGGAAGATTACCTGCGCAATGAGACCGCCCATACAAAAGAAAAAGCAACGTACAACACCCCGCGTTTGCTGAGCTTTCAACCCGGCTATAGGGAAACTTTTTGGTACAAAAACTGTGTAGCCATGGGTATGGCGGCTGGTTTTGTGGAACCCCTAGAAGCCTCTGCCCTCGTTTTAGTAGAGCTGGGAGCCAGGGCGCTTGCCGATCGATTCCCTGCCACTCGAGCGGCGATGGCCATACAGGCAGATCGCTACAATCGCGAATTCACCGCCCGATGGGAACACATTGTCGAATTTCTAAAACTACATTACCTGCTATCAAAGCGTGAGGATTCCGACTATTGGCGAGATCATCGCCAGGAAACGACGATTCCCAAGACGCTGCAAGCGCGATTGCTGCTGTGGCAATCAGAGATTCCCTGGCATGGGGAAGATCAACGCGCCGACGAGCTGTTTCCTTCGGCCAGTTATCAGTACGTGCTAATGGGTATGGGTTTTAAAACTCAGCGCACCCAAATTCCCCGAAGACGAATGCATCAGCAACGCAGTCAAAGCCACGAGCTCTTTCGTGACGTTCAGCAGCAGGCCCAGCGTATGAGCCAACACCTGCCTAGCAATCGCAGGTTATTATCAGATCTACTGCATCGCGACTTTGCGACGCTCTAACACGACGGCCCAAACTATGCCCTCCATAGAGAAGCTCAACAACGTGCAACATGCCGATCTCCGAGTTATTCGTGAGTTTGGCGCCAACTATGGCGACAACGTCATGCTTGTGCCGGTGTACCCCAATGAGTTTAGAGGGCTGCAAAGCTGCTATCCGCTGTTGTTCTTTAAGGACTCCGAATCGGGCAGTCTGCACCCTGTTGCACTTCTGGGCTTTGAAGAGGGTGAAAACCTGTTCCTTGACGGCGGTAGCTGGGATGCACCTTACATACCCCTCATGATGCAGCGGGGGCCACTGATGATCGGCTTTGAAAGCAAAGACGGCAGTGACAAGCCCGCACCCGTTGTTGCCGTAGACATGGCCCATGCCAAAGTCAGCACCACACAAGGCGAACCGCTTTTTCTAGAGCACGGTGGCTACTCGGAATACCTCGATCGACTGACTGCTATTATGGAAGCTATTCATGAGGGGCATGCTCTGGCAGAAACCTTCACCAGCACGTTGGCCTCCCTAGACCTCATCACATCCTGCGATCTGGAGATTACTCTGGATAGTGGTGCCAAGCATCAATTGGCTGGCTTTTACATGATCAATGATGAAGCCCTATTGGCACTCGATAATAAAGGCCTACAGACACTCGCCAGCCAAGGACTGCTCCCCGCGACCTATTTGATGTTTGCCTCTCAGTCCCAGCTGCAATCTCTAATCCGCAGAAAAACCGGTGGAGTTTAGGCCCAGGTGACACTTGAACTCGACACACCCCGCCCCGTAAGAGAGATTGACTTATCAGCTGGGGAATCACTGGCCCCCCAACTCTTGCATGCTGATGAACCCTGGGTGGTGCGCGGTCTAGTGGCAGACTGGCCGTTGATTAAAGCCACTACCAACGACGATGAAGCGCTGAAATATTTGCAGTCTTTTAGCGCCAAGCAAAAAACCGTGGCGTTTCTTGCGGAGGCCGAGCACGGCGGCCGTCTCTTTTACAACGATAAGTTTGATGGCTTTAATTTTGTTCAGCTCGATACCACCCTAGAGGCGGTATTCAGCAAACTGTTGGCCCTAAAAGCGGAGGCCCAAGCGCCAACCCTGTATGTAGGTTCAACCAATATTGACCAGGCGCTTCCGGGCTTTCGCTCGAGCAACAATGTCGAGATTCCCAGCGCCCAGCCCCTGGCCAGTTTGTGGGTGGGCAATAAGAGCCGCATTGCCGCGCATTTTGACTACCCCCGTAACTTAGCCTGCTGTGTCATGGGTCGACGCCGGTTTACGGTGTTTCCACCCGATCAGGTCAACAACCTTTATGTGGGCCCCTGGGATCTCACCCCTGCGGGACAGCCGATTAGCCTGGTTGATATGAAGCAACCCGACTTAGAGCGGTTCCCGCGCTTTGCTCGCGCCTGGGCTCAGGCGCAGGTCGTTGAATTGGAGCCCGGAGATGCGATTTATATGCCCGGTATGTGGTGGCATCAGGTGGAGTCCCTTTCGGCCATTAACGGCCTGGTTAACTATTGGTGGTCGGAGACCCCAACCGTCTTTGGGGCACCCATGGATGCCTTCAATCACGCGCTGCTGTCCATTAAGCAACTACCCAGTGCCCAGCGTCGCGCCTGGAAAGCGCTGTTTGATGCCTATGTTTTCAACGAGGACGAAGATAGCCTCACCCACCTTCCGGAAAACGCACGGGGGCGCATGGCACCACTGACCTCCGAAGCCGCGCGCCGCCTGCGCGCTGACCTCATCAACAAATTAAAACGCTGATTTTCAGGACATGACGACTATGGTCGAGCAAGGTATCAACCGGGTAGTAATCGCAGGGGGCGGCACCGCCGGCTGGATGACTGCCGCGGCGCTGTCCCATTTGGTCGCACGTCCGCTGAAGATAACGCTGGTTGAGTCTGATGACATTGGCACTGTCGGCGTGGGTGAGGCGACGATTCCTACCCTACTCACCATTAACCGTCTGCTTAAAATACCGGAGCCAGAATTTATTCGGGAGACCTCGGGTACCTTTAAGCTCGGCATTCAATTTGAAAACTGGACCCGGCCCGGCGACCACTATATTCACTCCTTTGGCGATACCGGCAAGGGCTGTTGGGCCGGGGGCTTTCAGCACTTCTGGCTGCGCGGGCAACGTGAGGGGGTCGCTAGTGACTATGGGGATTACTGCCTCGAGCTAAAGGCCGCTGAGGCCGAGAAGTTTGGCCTCTCTAAAGAAACCAACATTAACTACGCCTACCACCTCGATGCCACACGTTATGGACAATACCTGCGTAAGCGCGCCGAAGCAGCTGGCGTGGAGCGCATTGAAGGAAAAATTGCTCACGTCAAACTGAATGCCGAATCGGGCAATATTGAGCAGCTCGAAATGGCCAGCGGCCAGCTTGTCGAAGGCGACCTCTTTATTGACTGCACGGGTTTCAAGGCATTGTTGTCAGAGGGCGCCCTGGGCACCGGCTTTGACGATTGGAGCCATTGGCTACCGTGTAACCGCGCTTGGGCCATGCCCAGCGAACTCGATGGCGCCCCGGTACCCTACACCCGTGCCATTGCCCATAGTGGCGGCTGGCAGTGGCGGATTCCCCTGCAGCACCGAGCGGGCAATGGTTTGGTGTACAGCAGCGATAGCTACTCAGACGATGAGGCCCTGTCGGTACTGCAAAGCCATGTGACTGAGAAAGCCGTGGCAGACCCGCGCCTCATTCGCTTTACCACAGGGCAGCGAAAACAGTACTGGCGTCGCAACTGCATTGCCATTGGTCTCTCCAGTGGGTTCATAGAACCCATGGAGTCGACGAGCATCCACTTTATCCAAAACGCGATTATGTGGTTGTTACTCATGTTTCCCGAGCAGGGTATCGACGACGCTCTGGTGAAGGAATACAACCAAAGGCTTCGTAGCGAAGCAGAGCACATCCGCGACTTTATTGTGCTGCATTACCGCCTCAATGCTAGGCACGGCGAGCCGTTTTGGGATTATTTGAGAAGCATGCCCATTCCCGACTCATTGGCCCAACGCATGGCGCTGTTTGAAATGAGCGGCCGGGTGTTCAAGCCACAGGACGATGTGTTCTCAGAAAATTCTTGGGTGCAGGTTATGCTAGGGCAGGGCCTAAAACCTAAGGGCTATCACAATATCGCCGATGCCATGAGCAGCCAGCAGCTGTCGGCTTATCTCGCCTCAACCGCGGAGCAAGTGGCTAAACAACTCCAGACCATGCCCAAACACGACGAATTCGTGAAGCGCTACAGCGCGCTCTGAGGACGGTTTTTGACAAAAAAAACCCGCCGAGAAGGCGGGTTTTTTCGAATTGCCAAACCTTACGCCTTGCGACGGAGACCCATCAAACCGATCAGTCCAGCAAGGCCAAACAGTGCCCAGAGTGGCAGTACTGGGATGCCTGTTGGATCAATAGCTGCCGATGACGCCGCTGATGACGCTCCAATTCTCAACCCAACCGAGCCCAATGCCGCTTCATCAGCAGGGTTGGCATTTAAGCCTTGAACGGTAAATCCAACTTGAAGGATGTATCTAGCGTCGCCCTCGTAGGGTGTGAGGTCTCCAGAAACAGAAAAAGCGCCCACCGAAAGAGCTGTGCTGGCCCCTAATACGTCAGCAAAGCCACTCAGACTATCCAACACTTTAATGAATGCAACTTTAGAGTATCCAGCATCTAGGGTATCACTATCGACATAGCCCGAGAAAGTGTAGACGCCAGTGCCTACTGGAGTGGTACCAATTTCTTCGAAAAGGTTTGCCTGAAAAATCTTATTCCCACCACCTGCACCGTCCGACCAGTAAGCATCAGCGGCATTGTAGGCATTGAAGTTTGGCTGCAATATGACTTCATTACCATTAACTGTGGCTTTGAGATCAGTTACACCCCAGTCTGAGCCGAACTGATATCCACCGCCTGTGTCAAAAATATTAGCGTATCCCTTACTCATAGCGGGATTGTCTAAATCGGCGCTCGCAGAACCAGCATACATGGCCGATAAGACCACGGCGGCAGATGCTATAGCCTTTACAAAGCTGAAATTAGTGTTACTTAACATGCTGATGACTCCTGATTACCCAAGTAGATTATTTTAATTACGTTCCCTTCCGTGGATTGTACGCTTATAAGGTACAAACATATCACGTTCCAAGGCACCGGCACCCATCGCGCAGCGCTAAAGCGGACTTCTGGCGCGACAAAAGGGCGGCATACCCTTCTCTTGTCGCAGCAACGCGGTCTCTTGCACTAACTAACCGCGTTCACCGGTTTATTCAACCACCCACCGAACATTGTCTAAGCGGTAAATCACACCCTCAGTTTCACCGAAAATCGGGAAAATGGTGAGGCCCGTATTAACCCGGGTCAAATTCAAGCCACCAGCAGCGAGCTGTGCTACTGGAACTTTCACGGTCTCCCAACCATCGAGGCCAACATTGCCGATCTCCTGATCTCCGGAAGAACAGGGGAAGAAG
>CALKNZ010000076.1 GCA_938091995.1 uncultured Luminiphilus sp.
GACAACCGGAGTCACAGTCCGGCGCTCTACCAACTGAGCTACAGCCACCATAGAAATGGTCGGAGAGGAGGGATTCGAACCCCCGACATCCTGCTCCCAAAGCAGGCGCGCTACCAGGCTGCGCTACACTCCGAAGTCGTGTGACTCTCTAATAATACACTACCGCCAGCCGGCGGGTAGGGTCCTAGTGAGTGACCGACGGCGCGAAGGATACTGATTTGACTGGAGGTGGTCAATTAGCGACGTGCATCCTTGTTATTACCCGGCTATTTCTGGGAGACTTGCCCACGTTTTGGACACTCGTTAACTTGGGGGAAAAATGACCGCACGCGTACTCGATGGCAAACATGTTGCAAAATTAACCGAAGAAGCGCTGCGCATTCGCGTGGATGGTCTCAAAGAACGGTCTGGAGGACGGATACCCGTACTAGCGACCGTTTTGGTGGGCGATGACCCCGCCTCTGCTACCTACGTAAAAATGAAAGGTAACGCCTGTCGCCGCATTGGCATGGAGTCAATGGCCATCGAACTGCCATCGACACTTAAGACCAACGAGTTACTTCGAGAGATTGAGACCCTGAACAACAATCCCGATGTGCACGGCATTCTTTTGCAGCACCCCGTGCCCAGCCAGATCGATGAGCGAGCCGCCTTTGATATGATCGATTTAGCTAAAGACGTTGACGGTGTCACCTGTCTGGGTTTTGGTCGAATGGCCATGGGCGAGGAGGCCTATGGCTGCGCTACCCCTCAGGGTATTATGCGATTGCTGGAACACTACGAAATACCACTCGAAGGAAAACACGCTGTAGTCGTGGGTCGCAGCCCTATTCTCGGCAAGCCGATGTCTATGATGTTGTTACAGGCTAATGCCACCGTCACCATATGCCATTCACGCACGCAGAATCTCGCCGACCATATACGCCAGGCCGATATTATTGTTGGCGCAGTTGGAAGACCCGAGTTCATTCGAGCTGATTGGGTTAAAGATGGCGCCGTCGTCGTCGATGCCGGATACCATCCAGGTGGAGTCGGCGATATTGAAATGAAGCCACTGATCGATCGCGTTGCCGCGTACACTCCGGTACCCGGGGGTGTTGGTCCCATGACCATTAACACGCTCATTCAACAAACGGTCTTATCTGGCGAGAAAGCACTGGGCTAATTCGCTGCACGACTGAACGCCCCTGTCGCAGTCACCCGTTGAAGATAATGGCGAGACAGGGCCCTACCAAGAATAACGACCTCAGGTGGCCTACGGCGCCTTCGATGCATAATGGCGGACTCATCCGCGAAGCCCTTACCATCTTTGAGGGCGCTGTCCTAATAAATCCATTTAAAAGCTAGATTTAACAGCATCGGTGCACACCCTCACTGGTGACATCACAACGATTCACCTAAGGTAGGCAAAAATTATAGAGAAACCGTCATGTTAACCCCAGCCCGTTGGCCCAAGCGCTTTAACGTTATAGGCCTCTCCTTCCTAGCCGTTTTTATTTGCTACATTGATCGGGTCAATATTTCGGTCGCTATTATCCCCATGGCCGCGGATCTCGGATGGGGTATGCAGCAGCAAGGTTTAGTCCTGTCCTCTTTTTTTATTGGCTACGTCTTGCTTCAGGTCGTCGGAGGACGTTTAGCCGATCGCTACGGCGGCAAAGCTGTTTTGAGCATAGGTGTGATCCTATGGTCGCTATTCACGATGCTGACGCCACCGGCGGCCGCGCTGGGCTTTACCTTGCTTATCCTCACCCGAATTGCCATGGGTATGGGCGAAGCCGTGACCTTTCCAGCGATTTACAGCACATTCTCAAAATGGGTGCCGCTAACAGAACGTTCTCGCGCCGTCGGGTTAATTAACAGCGCAATCCCTCTGGGCACCATATTCGCATTGGTGACCACCCCCATCATTGTTCAAATTTGGGGGTGGCAATGGGCGTTTTATTCCTTCGGGGCCGTAGGCATTGTTTGGTTTTTCTTTTGGCAGCGACTGGTCAGCTCAACGCCGCAACAGCATGCGGGAATTACCGAAGACGAGTTGGCCCTAATTGCAACAGGCAACGATACGCCAACCGGCGAGGAGCAGCCCTCCGTACCCTGGCACCACTTCCTGAAGTCAATGCCCGTCTGGGCCATTGTGGTTGCACATTTTTGTAACAACTGGTCGCTGTTTGTACTGTTGTCTTGGATGCCCACGTATATCAATAAAGGACTGGGCGTTGATTATGCCTCTGTCGGTCTCCTCGCCATTATCCCCTCCATAGGCGCCGTCTTTTTTCTCAACATCGCAGGCAACTTAGCCGATAGACTGATTAAAAACGGGATCGCGATCGGAACGGTCCGTAAATTGATGCAAACCATTGGCTTTGGCGGACTCACCGGAGCCTTACTCATTGTGGGACACCTCGACACCGTCTGGATGGCCATCGCAACCATGACCGTGGGCTCGGCCTTGGGCGCCTTCGTAACCGGTGGATTCGCAGTAAATCACATGGATGTTGCGCCCAGACATGCGGGAACACTCATGGGAATCACCAACACGGCGGGCGCCGTGCCGGGTATCATTGGAGTGTTTGTGACCGGTTTAATCCTTGAATTAACAGGATCCTGGGTACTCGTGTTCTCACTCGCCGGGGGTGTCACGCTATTCGGCCTGGTGTTTTATGTTGTTTTTGCGAGCGGCGAAAAATTGTTTGATTAACAGGAAAACCCTAGGAACCTCAAACCAAACAGCAGAGGATTGAAACCTCTGCTGGCTACCTCACTATAATCAATCGATGCTTATGCGCGTCGCCAGCTCGTGCCTTCAGGGCCATCTTCCAACTCTATACCTGCGGCCTGTAATTCATCTCGCACAGCGTCTGCTGCGGCAAAGTCTTTACGAGCTCTCGCCTCCAAACGTGCAGCTAAGCGCTGCTCAATGTCTTCTTGTGTTAAGCCAGAATCAGAGGCAGCCTCGGTAAACCATTGCTCAGGGTCGCTACCCAGCAAGCCCATCATCCGACCCATCGCCAAGAGATGCCCCTTGCAGGTGGCTGCTCCCTTGGCATCTGCCTTGTTCAAGGCTTTACAAGCCGAGTGCAATTCAGCAATCGCTTGGGGCGTATTTAAGTCATCCAGCAGCGCTGTAAAAGCGGCCGTGTCTTCGGCTCGGATGTCTTCCGGGTCAATATCGGCACTGTTGCGCAATGCCTGATAGAAGCCATTTAAGGCGGTTTTAGCGTTATCCAAAAGCTCTCCGGAGAAATTTAACGGAGACCTATAATGGGTGGAAAGCAGCGCGAAACGGAGCACCTCCCCCGGATACATCCCCAGCAACTCGCGCACGGCGCGAACATTACCCAGTGACTTGGACATTTTCTCCCCGTCCATATCCACATAAGCGTTGTGCATCCAATAACGAACAAAATCACCGCCATAACCACAACAACTTTGGGCGCGCTCATTTTCATGATGGGGGAAAATAAGATCGCGCCCTCCCCCATGAATGTCGATCGCATCGCCAAGGTGTGCACGAATCATAGCGGAACATTCAAGATGCCAACCCGGTCGCCCCCAGCCCCATGGGCTATCCCACCCAGGCTCCCCCTGTGCCGAGGGCTTCCAGAGTACAAAATCACCCGCATTACGTTTGTAATCAGCGACCTCAACTCTCGCACCAGCAAGCATATCGTCAAGGTTACGACCACTAAGCGCTCCGTAACTGGGCATAGAGGTCACATCAAAAAGGACATGCGCCTCAGCCGTATAAGCGTGCCCGCGCTCGATGAGCTGCACGATTAAATCTCGCATGGGCTCAATGTTTTCAGTGGCACGGGGTTCAAGGTCAGGGGGCAGCGTGTGGAGCTTTGCCATGTCCTCCCGATACTTATCGGTGAATTCCTTGGTCACCGCCTCTATACCTTCGTTGCGCTCCCGAGCAGCAGCAATAATCTTATCGTCGATATCCGTGATGTTCCGCGCGTATCGCACCCGGGGATATAAAGCCCGCAAAACGCGGTAAAGCATATCGAATACCACCACCGGCCGAGCGTTGCCAATATGCGCCAGGTTGTAAACCGTGGGGCCACAAACATAGAGGGTTATTTGCTCAGGGTCCCGTGGCTCAAAAATCTCTTTTTTACCCGTCAGTGTATTCGTCAGGCGCAGTTCAGCCATGGGGATCACTCCACGTGTCTCTCAGACCTATGGTCATATTGAAAACAGGTCTGTCGCTGCTGTGATCGTAGCGGTCGGCAACAAAGTATCCCTCTCGCTCAAACTGATAGATCGCTTCTGCTGCCGCGGTGGCAAGCACAGGTTCGATCACAGCGTGCTCAAGTCGAACTAGAGACTGGGAATTGAGAACCGTCATCACATCTTCAGTTTTGCCAGGGTTCGGGTCGGTAAAGAGACGATCGTAGCAGCGTATTTCGGCGCTCAAACCCGCCGTCGCCGATACCCAGTGAATAACGCCCTTAGCCTTAATACCGTCGGGAGGATCCTCTCCCAGCGTCCCTTCGATAACACGGGCATACACATGAGAAACCTCACCGGCGCTGTTATGGTCGCAGCGGTCAGCCTCTATAATATAACCACCTCGCAATCTTACCCGCTTGCCAATCACAAGCCGCTTATATTTTTTGTTGGCTTCCTCTCGGAAGTCTGCGGCATCAATGTATAGCTCGGGGGTGAACGGAACCGATCGGGTTCCCATAGATTCATCGCCAGGATGATTTGCCACGGCAAGAACCTCTGCCGCCTCTCGGTTGGTAATCGTCAGGGGCAGTGGGTTGAGGACCGCCATGGCTCTGGGTGCTTCAATATTTAACTGATTGCGTACCGCGCTCTCCAGCATGGCTACGTCTACGATGCTGTCGGAGCGCGACGTTCCCACTTCCTCACAAAAGTGCCGTATTGCTGCAGGGGGATAACCTCGACGCCGAAGACCTGCAATGGTTGGCATTCGCGGATCGTCCCAACCTTCAACAACCTCAAAATCGACCAGCTGTTTGAGTTTACGCTTGCTGGTCATCGTATAGCTCGTATTTAAACGGGCAAACTCAATCTGTCGCGGCCGAGAGGGAACAGGTAAATGCTCGATGAACCAATCATATAGCGGCCGGTGATCCTCAAATTCAAGGGTGCAAATTGAGTGTGTCACACCCTCAATGGCATCCTCTTGTCCATGAGCGAAATCGTAGGTTGGGTAAATCGGCCAAGCATCTCCGGTTTGATGATGGTGGGCCTTGCGAATTCTGTAAAGAATGGGATCTCTCAAATTAATATTAGGTGAGGCCATATCAATTTTTGCGCGCAACACCCGACTACCATCGGGGTACTCTCCAGCTCGCATTCGCTCGAATAGATCGCGATTCTCTGCTACGGAGCGTGTTCTATGGGGGCTGTCTCGACCTGCCTCAACCAAACTACCGCGGTATTCTCTGGCCTCATCAGCAGACAAATCACAAACATAGGCATTGCCCTCATCAATGAGGTGTAGCGCCCAGTCATAGAGCTGCTGAAAATAGCTCGAGGCATAGCGGACCTCCCCATCCCATTGATAGCCTAGCCAGCGCACATCCTCTTGGATCGCATCGATGAAAATCTGACTTTCCTTCTCTGGATTGGTGTCATCAAAACGCAAGTGACACCGACCGCCAAACTGCTTCGCCAATTCAAAATTCACGGTGATCGACTTTGCGTGACCCAAATGTAGAAATCCGTTGGGTTCCGGAGGAAATCGGGTCACCAGATGACTCAGCTCCCCCGCATCGAGATCGGACTGAATCTGGGTTTTGAGAAAATTACTTCGGGCTTCGGTACTCATGGGCGGCCTCTACATCGACGGCGCATGATACCAAGGCCCAGCGCAGATCGCAGGGGATTTGGTCGCTTTGGGCTTAGTTACGGTAAAAATTAAAATTTACAGGCTCTAAAGTTCATTAACAGCCCTAAAAATTGAGCGAGCTGACATATCGCACCCTTGCGCTAAAAGGTGTAGGATGCGCGCCTTTGATCATCGGCTCCGGAGACATCATGTCGAACACAATCGTTGGAATTAAAACCACATTTGGCGTTATCACGTTAGAGCTCGATGATGAGAAAGCGCCGAAAACTGTTGCAAACTTTGTTCGCTACGCGACTGAAGGGTTTTATGACGGCACCATTTTTCACCGTGTGATCGACAACTTCATGATCCAAGGCGGTGGTTTCGACACAGAAATGCAGCAAAAAGAAACTGCAGAACCCGTCGAGAATGAGGCAGATAATGGCCTCAAAAATGACCGTGGCACGATCGCTATGGCACGTACAATGGATCCCCACTCAGCGACAGCGCAATTTTTCCTAAACGTTAAAGATAATGACTTCTTGAACCACTCTGGCAAGAACATGCAAGGCTGGGGTTACACCGTATTTGGCAAAATGACTGACGGTGACGCTGTGCTGGATAAAATACGTACCGTAGAGACCGGTAACAAAGCAGGTCACCAGGACGTCCCGAAAGAAAGCGTCGTGATCGAGTCTGTCACGGTCACTACCGCCTGATCCATGGGCACTACGCTGTTCATCAGCGATCTACACCTCAGCGAAAGTACGCCTGAAATAGAGGCGGGGCTCTATGCTCTGCTCGAAAGAGAGCAAGATTTGGAGCGTCTCTTTATTCTGGGCGACTTCTTCGAGTACTGGATTGGCGATGATGACGACAGCGCGCTAAACCGCAGAGTCATAGCCCAGCTCAGGAAGGTGAGCGATTCGGGTACATCTGTTTTTGTCGTCAGGGGTAATCGTGACCTCGCTTTGGGCTCTGTTTTTGTTGACCAAATCGGCGGCAAACTGCTCGGCGACACCACCGTAATCGACGTCAATGGTAAACCCGTGCTGATCCTTCACGGCGACACGCTGTGCACCGATGATGTGGAGTATCAGAAAATGCGTGCGATCCTCCACGACCCTGCGTGGCAAGCTGAGATGCTCCAAAGGCCCTTGTCTGAGCGACGTGAATTCGCGCGCGGCTTGCGAGCAGCGAGTCAAGAAAAAGCGGAAAATGACCCCGATAACATTATTGACGCCAATGAACAGACGATTGCCACGGCTTTCACTGAGCACAGGGTGGCATTAATGATTCACGGGCACACGCACAGACCTAATCGACATAGCACTGACGAAGGAGAACGCCTTGTACTTGGCGACTGGTCCAGCAAAGAGACCTGGCTTATTCGTGCAACTGATGGCGACTGTCAGCTGGAGCATTACTGCTACTGAGCTCGGCTCCGGTCTTTACCGGGAGTGCCACTAGGCAGCGAGGGGCACCCCACTGTGGAAACGCAGTTCTTGATCTTCACTTTCAATCAACCCTTGCTCGCAGTCACGGAAAATACACAGGCGCTCATCAATCTCCTCAACACCGGCGTATGATCTCGCCAGTGTCAAATAATCCAAAAAGTGTCGGGACTCACTTTTCAACAAGGAAAAATAGAACTTTGATAGCTCCGCATCAAGATGGGGCGCCAACGCCGCAAAACGTTCACAAGATCTTGCCTCAATCAGGGCACCCAACAGTAGCGTATCGACTAGTCGACCTGGATCACGCTTTCTTACTAAGGCATGCAAGCTTCCCGCATACCGTGAGGCAGTGACAGGGCTGTATACAATATGACGCTTTCTCATCAGGCCTAAAACTTGCTCGAAGTGGCGTAGCTCCTCCCTTGCTAAACGTGACATTTTGCTCATCAGATCAGGCTGATCGGTGTGCCGATGAATAAGGCTCATCGCCGTGGCCGCCGCTTTTTTCTCACAGTTAGCATGATCTATCAGCAGCAGCGACTGCTGTTTCAAGGCGGCATCAATCCAGCCTTGAGGGGTGGCACACGGTAAAAACGCTAACAGGGCTTCTAAATCGGCTGGGGCAGTCAAGGGATCATTCACTCTCAAATAAATCAGGGGTTGCGAGGTAGCGTTGATGATGGGCGTCGGACAAGAACCAAAACTCTTGATCCACCAACTCTCTAAGGGCTGTCAAGCTACTGCTACGCCAAGGCAGATGTACGGAAAAACCAAAGTTCTCAGGGTCTTCAATTTGGCTAGCACCCGCCTTAAGCAAGGCAAACAGGCCGCAATATTGATCGTGCGCGGGATTGAAGCGAATCTGTTGGGTCTGCAATTGCCAGCGCAACAGCCCCGGATCAGTCACCACAAACTTATTCTGCATACACAGGCTTAAGAATTCTGCCAACCGGCTATCAACAATAGCTTTTTCAACCTCGGTGTAAGCATTCCAATCTATGACCTCATGGCTAAAGCGCTTGCAGCCTCGACAGACGGCGTCACCAATCCCAGTAGAGCACACGCCAATACAGGGTGTTCTCACCCGAGCAGCGCCAGAAACTGCAAATTTAGATTTTAAACCTCTCGTCATGGGCTAAGTCTAGGGTATGGATTCAATGAATGCACAGGATCATCACATACGAATGTCATGATTTCCGGTCACAAGTTATACTATGCCCCGAAAATTACCTCTCGCCCAAAGGAGTACAACCGTGCTGGAAGCCTATCGCGCCCATGTTGCAGAGCGCGCCCAAGAAAATATCCCTGCAAAACCCCTTAGCGCTGCTCAGGTCGCCGAGCTGGTTGAGCTACTCAAGAATCCACCCGCGGAGGAGGCAGACTTTCTACTGGAGCTTCTGGCCACTCGAGTACCCCCTGGTGTTGACGAGGCAGCCTACGTAAAAGCGGGGTTTTTATCGGCAGTCGCCAAGGGTGAGACAGCATGCGCTCTGATTAGCCCGCTGCAAGCTGTGGTGCTGCTTGGCAATATGCACGGGGGCTACAACATTGAGACACTCGTGGGTTTACTTACCGACGGACAACTTGCTGAAGCTGCTGCACAGCAGTTGAAACATACCTTACTCATGTTTGAAGCGTTTCATGATGTTGAAGCTTTGGCCAACCAAGGCAACCCCCAGGCCTCTGCGGTGATGCAAAGCTGGGCCGATGGCGAGTGGTTCACCAATCGCGAGCCCGTGGCAGAGTCCACAAAAATGGTGGTCTTTAAAGTTACCGGTGAAACCAATACTGATGACCTGTCCCCCGCCCCTGATGCTTGGTCACGGCCGGACATCCCCCTGCACGCCAATGCCATGTACAAAATGACCCGTGAGGGCTTAGAACCGGACGAACACGGCACCACAGGGCCCATGAAGCAAATTGCAGCGATTAAAGCCAAAGCACTGCCCGTCGCATTTGTCGGTGACGTGGTTGGAACGGGATCCTCGCGCAAGTCAGCCACCAACTCAGTGCTTTGGTTTTTTGGCGACGATATGCCCGGAGTACCCAATAAGCGCGGTGGCGGTGTTTGTATCGGCGGCAAAGTAGCACCCATTTTTTACAACACAATGGAAGATGCCGGCGCTCTGGTTTTTGAGGCGCCTGTTGACGATCTACGCATGGGAGACATTATTGAAATTCGCCCATATGACGGAGAGATTCTTAATGATAACGGTGACTTACTGTCTGAATTTAATTTAAAATCTGAAGTTCTTTTGGATGAGGTTCGTGCCGGCGGACGTATTAATCTGATCATTGGCCGCGGGCTCACAGCCCGAGCTCGAGAGTCCCTGGGGCTCCCTGTTAGCAATCTTTTTCGCACGCCTGAGCAACCCGCAGACAGCGGCAAAGGCTTCACGCTGGCGCAGAAAATGGTCGGAAGGGCTTGCGGCATGGCTGGCGTAAGACCCGGCACCTACTGTGAGCCCCGAATGACAACCGTCGGATCCCAGGACACAACAGGCCCTATGACCCGTGATGAACTCAAAGATCTGGCTTGTTTGGGCTTCTCAGCCGATCTGACCATGCAATCGTTCTGTCATACCGCCGCTTACCCCAAGCCGGTCGATATTTCTACGCAACACACACTTCCAGACTTCATACAAACCCGAGGGGGTGTTTCACTGCGTCCGGGAGATGGCATTATCCACAGCTGGCTTAATCGCATGCTACTACCTGACACCGTTGGCACCGGGGGAGACTCCCACACGCGTTTCCCCATGGGAATTTCATTTCCGGCCGGGTCAGGTCTGGTTGCCTTTGCAGCAGCGACCGGCGTGATGCCTCTAGACATGCCAGAGTCCGTCTTGGTGCGCTTTAAAGGAGAAATGCAACCCGGCATAACCCTCAGAGATCTCGTGCATGCCATTCCCTACTATGCCATTCAAAGGGGGCTTCTAACCGTTGAGAAGAAAGGCAAGAAGAACATCTTCTCAGGCCAAATACTTGAGATTGAGGGGCTGGAGAACCTCACTGTTGAGCAAGCCTTTGAGCTCTCAGATGCCTCCGCCGAACGCTCGGCCGCTGGCTGCACCATTAAGCTGGGAGAGGACACGATTGCGGAGTATTTGCGCTCGAATATTATCCTGCTTCGCTCAATGATTGCTGAAGGCTATGGTGATGCAAGAACCCTAGAACGACGTGCACGGAAAATGGAAGAATGGCTGGCACAGCCTGAACTTTTATGTGCTGATAATGATGCGGAATATCTGGAGATCATTGAAATTGATCTTGCTGATATAAAAGAGCCCATCGTATGCGCCCCCAACGATCCGGATGATGCCAGAAAACTGTCTGACGTTGCCGGCGATGCAGTCAACGAAGTTTTTATCGGCAGTTGTATGACAAACATTGGTCATTTTCGCGCCGCAGGAAAGCTTTTAGAGGCACACGGAAAACCCGTGAGCACGCGCATGTGGATCTGCCCCCCTACACGCATGGATGAACAACTGCTCATGGAAGAAGGCTATTTTTCTATCTTTGGGAAGGCCGGTGCCCGAACTGAAATGCCCGGGTGCTCACTTTGCATGGGAAATCAAGCGCGAGTGGAGCCCGGTAGCACGGTACTTTCAACATCAACCCGCAACTTCCCCAATCGACTGGGTGATGGCGCCAATGTTTACTTAACTTCTGCCGAGTTGGCCGCCATTGGAGCGCTCTTGGGAAGGCTACCTAGCCCCGCTGAATACCTCGAGTTTGCCACCAAAATCGATTCGATGGCCGATGAAATCTATCGTTATATGAATTTCGATCGCGTTATCGAATTTCAGCAGCGCGCAGAAGAAGGACAGCGCATAGCGGCTGTGCAGATAGACGAGGTCGCCTAACTGCAAATGTCAGTAAAGGGATTAGGCGATAGGTAACACGACTGAGCTGAGGGGGGTTGCCCCTCAGCTCAATCAGCGCCTCATCTTGTTTCTAGCCAAAGTGCTCAGAGCCGGCTGGAGACACTAAAGCGCTACCTACCCCTCCCTTGCCTGTCAATCAGAAGAGAGGGCCTCACTTAATCAGCCGGTAATTTCTCAGCACCAAGCGCTCCAAAAGGCGGTGCGGCACTGTCTAGGGCCTCGATTAATTCATTTAACAGTTCGTATAGCCCGCTTAAATTCTCAGCGCCAAACTGCGTTTCTATGTATTGGTATCGCGCTTCAGATTCCGGGGCTATTTCTTGGATCAGCCTAAGGCCATAGGACGTAATGGAAACCAGTGAACGCCGGCTGTCTCGATCGCAGGGCTGACGACGCAGAATCTCGCGGCCCTCCAAGTTTTGAATGATACGACTAACACTGGGCCGCAGTAACGAGCACGCTGTCGCCAGCTCGCTGACATCGAGAGACTCACTTTCTGCTAATGCACGCATTACCCGCCATTGCTGTGTGGAAAGGTCATGAGCGCGCAGATGGGGAATGAAGGTTCTGAGTACGGCCTCGTGGGCTTTCAGCAGAGTCATCGGCAGCGACTGATCAAAGCGCCGCATTTTACTGGCTGCAGGAGCACTACCGACTCCTGCGGCCGCTGACTTCGGTTTTTGTCTCTGAGTCATGGATTTATTCACGATTTAAGATAGCCTAAGCATAACAGTGTGCCGTGGACTTTGAGGAACAGAAACATCAAAGCCAGCCATCTGGATGACGACCAGCTCATAATACCCCCAACCTTTTGGTCGCTAACCGGTTTTTCTACACAAACTGTCAAGCTTATGGCCGATAATGACAATTAAATCTGAGCGCGATCTTCTACGCTCGGTGGCTCACTTATAGAGACAAACGTATGGCGAAGGATAGCCAAAATCAGAGCCAACCCGAGAGACTCCCCTATCGAGCCGTCGACTTACTCGACGCATTAACCTCTGGGGATTTATCGGCTGTCTCGCTGATGCAGCGCACCTATGACAGGATCGCCCAGGAGAATCCGAGTATTAACGCCATTTGTACGCTGGTCCCCCTCGAACAGAGTCTTGAAGCAGCGCAACGAATAGATGACGCTAGAAACACCGGGCAAAAACTTCCAAAGCTCGCCGGCCTTCCCTTAGCGATCAAAGACCTCGCCGATACCCAAGGCATTTTGACCACCCAGGGCTCGCCGATTCATGCTCAGCAAATACCTGAGAGCGACAGTCTATTTGTATCTCGGCTAAAAGCGGCGGGAGGCATCATTATCGGTAAAACTAATACCCCTGAATTTGGCGCCGGATCACACACCTTCAACCCGTTATTTGGTGTCACCCGAAATCCTTATAACACCCAGAAAACTGCAGGCGGTAGTTCTGGAGGTGCCGCCGCTGCTTTGGCATCGGGTATGGTTGCCCTAGCCGACGGCTCTGATATGGGCGGTTCACTGCGCAACCCTGCCGCTTTTTGTAACATCGTAGGACTGCGGCCAAGCATGGGACGCATTCCCACTATTTTGAAGACTCGAGAAACCTTTAGTCGCATGTCCGTAGAAGGCCCTATGGCAAGAACTGTCGAAGATTGCGCGATGATGCTTCGCATTATGGCGGGTGCCGACGACCGTGATCCGCGCTCAATAGACATGGCTAGCCTCTGTACGAGCCCAGCCTTAACCGACCCACCAAAAAATCTGCGTTTAGGTTGGGCACCTAGCCCAGCAGGATTACCCATTGAGCCCGCTGTGTCGTCAGTTCTAAGTGCGGCCATGATGGACATGCAACACCTTTACCCTGACATCGATGAAATTAATCTCTGCGAACTTGATGATGCCATGGAGGTCTTTACCGTGTTGCGGGCCGCCGCCTTTGCTGAGGGATTGGGACACCTGTATCACGACCATCAGGATAAAATGAAGGATACGGTCATCAACAATATAAAGTTAGGTCTTGACCTTACCGGCGACACGCTTGCGCGAGCGGAGCTTCAACGCACTCGACTCTATACCGCGATGATGTCCTTATTTGACCGCTTTGATTATCTGTTGCTACCCGTCACGCAAGTTATGCCCTTTCAGGTAGAGGTTGAATTCCCCAGAACCATCAATAAAACAGTGATGAGCAGTTATATAGACTGGATGTCGAGTTGCTGCATTCTGAGCCCCTTTGATGTTCCCTGTCTGTCGATACCTGCAGGTTTCAACACGGACGGGCTCCCGGTAGGACTACAGATCGTCGGCAAACCCGGCGACGACTGGGGGCTTCTGCGACTGGCATACGCCTTTCAACAACAGACTAGGCACTGGCAGAAAGCACCACCACAAATCACAGGGGTAAGCCATGGGATCGCTTGAACGCCTCCAAGAGATCATCGAGCGACGACTACCCGATCCCTTAACATTTGCGCTCGCGCTAACAGCCTTGACCGCGGTGCTCGCTGTTGTTTTAACGTCCACGGCGCCCGCGACGCTGCTGATGAAATGGGGCGACTCATTGAGCACCCTGCTGACCTTCACCATGCAAATAGGCTTGACCATTATTTTGGCCTACGTCCTCTCCCAAACACCTTTAATGCAAAGTGGGTTAAAGCGTCTCGCAAGATTGGCTTCGACGCCTACGCAGGCCTACGTCCTCGTCATACTTACCGCCGCAACCTTTTATCTAATTTCCTGGCCTTTAGGCCCCATCACAGGGGCTTTAGTCGCGCGAGAAATTGCACGGGACGCAGTCGCCCGCAATAACCCCGTACATTTTCCGCTTATGGCTGCGGGCGCCTTGAGTGGTTATGCGGTTTGGGAGATGGGCTATTCATCGTCTATTGCCCTAGCGGTAGCCACCGAGGGCAACCCAACGTATGAAATCATTGGGCGACTTATCCCTATTCAGGAAACTCTGTTAACCCATTGGAACTTGTTATCCATAGTCACAACGCTCGCCGTCATCATCACCACCGTTTTGGTGCTGCACAAACAGTTTGATCTAAAAAAGCCCTACATACCCGAGGATCTAGTCACCCCCCTTGAAAGCGCTAATGAAGGCGCCGATGACACCCAGCTTCCTCAGGGCCGCAGGCGGTGGTCCATACTCACCGGCCTATTTCTCGCCGCTTATATCTTTGTATGGTTTGCGCAACAGGGGGTGTCACTGCAGCTGAATATCGTCAATTGGACTTTTCTTGCTGCGGGGCTGCTGCTGGTGCGATCGCTACCTCATTACAGCGCCCTATTTGCCGATGGCGCCCGGATCGCGGCGCCAACTTTGCTGCAATATCCTTTGTATGCAGGAATTATGGGCATGGCGATTCAAAGTGGCCTAGCACAGCAATTTACGCAAGGCTTGGTTGCCATTGCGACGCAAACAACCCTACCGATTATTGCGTTTCTCTCGGCGGGACTCATTAATATTTTCATCCCATCTGGAGGCGCGCAGTGGGCGCTACAGGGGCCTGCTTTTATCGAAGCCGCAAAATTATTGGAAGTTGATCTCGGGCTAATTGCTATGTCTGTCGCCTACGGCGATCAATGGACTAATCTTATTCAACCCTTTGTTGCCATCCCCCTATTAGCCCTTACCGGATTGCGCCTTAAACATATATTCGGCTTGGCACTGGTACTTTGCGGGGCGACCAGTCTGCCCCTGATGGCAGGACTCCTGATCGGCAATATGCAGTAGCAGCGCTTGTCGCCCAAAAAGTGGCAGCGCACCAAATTCGGAGAGACAACATGGCCTTTAAAAGGGTCTTAAAAGGCCTAGGACAGTAGATCTAGCCATCAAACCACACAGAGTGCTCAACACATCAAAATCATGTTCAACTCGAGGCCGCTTAATCTCCGCCGCCTAAAGTCATCATCATCCAAGATGCGCTAATAATGGCTTGACCTTATCAATCGCGGCCTGTTGGTGGGGTTGTAGATCCTGTCCTCCAAGGCCTGCATGCAGGGGCAAAAAAGGATCTTCGGTGCTTGTCCTGTGACCCGAGAGAGCTTCAACAACGGCGAGTCCGAAAAAAGGCACGGTCCAACTGTTATAGCCACCTTCATGGGTCATCAAAATTTTTCCCTGACAATTGCGATCCGCAGCTGCCAAAAGCTTCTCTGTCAGACTGCGGTAGCCCTCACTGTGCATCTGCATGCGGCCTAGAGGATCGTAAGCGCCGGCATCAAAACCGCTGGGTACAATAATTAATTGAGGGGCATAGGCATCGAGCGCGGGGATGACAACCTGATCAAAGGCAGCCTCATAGGCACCAACACCTGAGCCTGGGGGCAGCGGAATATTGATATTAAACCCATGACCGGCTCCCTCACCCACTTCGTGAACATGCCCAGAATCCGGAGGGAAACAGTTATCTTGATGCACCGAAATGGTCAACGCACGCGGGTCACCATAAAACGCGCTTTGAGTCCCGTTGCCGTGATGAACATCCCAGTCCACATAGGCAATACGCGTCACATCCATGGTCTCCAACGCGTGAAGTCCAGCGATGGCTGCATTGCCAAAAATGCAGAAGCCCATGCCTTCACCGGCAATCGCATGGTGTCCTGGGGGTCTTACTAAGGCATAGGCGTTATCGATCTCTCCAGCCATTAACGCTTCGAGTGCACTGAGCACTCCCCCTGCAGACAACATCGCTATTTCGTAGCTACCTCGACCCGCCGGGGTAAAAAAGCCGGCATCCCCACCTGTATCAGCGCTAATACGTTGGACATTAGCGAGATGTTCGGGTGTATGAAAACGCAGTATTTCGGCTTCCGTAGCTGCACGAGGTTTGATGTGGGTGAGCACATCATTCATTCCTGAGACTTCAAGGAGATTACGAAATCGGCGTTTAGTCTCCGGGTTTTCAGCATGGGTGCCCGGCTGCACAGGGTTGCCATAGGGCATCGGCCCCGCATAGTTTCCAGTGTCGTGCCACATATACAGTTCATGGGCGACTAATCCGGTTTTCCGTGTTGCTAACATGTGATGATCCTGCTTCTGGTGGTTTAGGTTCCTGACCAAATAGATGGTCTTCGGTGACGCCAGGGGTTGGCGCGCTCAAGCTGTGCCGCCACACTGAGAAGGCCAGCATCATTGCCCATTGCTGCGGACAGCATAATACCAATAGGCAGGCCCGATTGACTCGTTTCAAAGGGCACGGCTATGGAGGGCTGTCCCGTCATATTATAGAGATGGGTAAAGGCAGAGACCGCCTTGAAGCGGCCCGTATACGAAGCCAGGTCGTCACCCTCTCGATAGGTAATAGCACCCAGTTTGGGCGCTGGCGTCGCGCTAACGGGCTGTAAAATTACATCAAAATGGTTGTGAAACTGCGCCAGTTCTAGCCCAAACTGCTGCATCAAGCCCAAGGCTCCCGCCACATCCGCACCCGAATACAACGCCCCTTCCCGGCGAATCATATGGGTCATGGGCTCTAATTCTTCAGCGGTTATGTCAAACCCACGAGCACGGACAACGGCATTCAGCCAACTCGTAGTATTAGTCGCAATCAGGGTATTCTGAACCTCATTGAGGCGTTCATAGTTTGTGCCTGGTGCCGCCTCCTCCACGGAGTGACCCAGGGTTTCGAGCATTTTTGCGGCCTTCATAACAGCATCATGAACCTCTGGATCAATTTTAACGTCTGGCTCGCTGAGGTTAAGTGCAATTTTTAATTGCGGGGGTTCCTGTAATACGGCGTTAAAAAATCCGCTTGTTGGCAAGCCCAATCCGTAAGGCGCACCGGGCTGGTAGCCCGCTAAGGCTTCGAGCATCAGCGCGCTATCGCGCACGGATCGCGTTACCACGTGTCCGACTGACATACCCGATCCGCGACTGCCAGGAGTTAGTCCTCGAGTTGGTTTTAAACCTAGCAGGCCGCAAAAAGCTGCAGGCACTCGAATCGAACCACCGCCGTCAGTCCCATGGGCCATCGGAATGACACCTGCTGCAACAGCCGCAGCAGATCCCCCGCTGGAGCCGCCCGTGCTGTGGCTTAAGTTCCAAGGATTCAAGCAATCGCCCAGAAACTGGCCCTCCGTCGTCAAAGCCAGTCCAAACTCTGGAGTATTAGTTTTGCCAAAAATAACGAGGCCAGCCTTTTTAAAGCGCCGGACAATCTCTGAGTCTTTATTGGCAATCGTGTTGGCATGGAGCGCAGACCCTGAACTGGTGATTGTACCTCTCATCTGACTGCCCAAATCTTTGAGCAAAAAAGGCACGCCTGTATAAGGCCCTTGAGGTAAATCCTTTCGACTGGCCGCCAGGGCTAATTCGATATGATCCTGACTCAGCAGGTTGAGCTGGGGATTGACCTTACGCAAGCGCTTAACCGCCTCCGCAAGAAGCTCCGGCGGACTTACATCACCTCGCGATACCCACTGAGCTAAAGTTGTGGCATCGGCTGCATCGTAATCGGTCTGATTCACCCCACCGACTGAAGCATCCTGCCCCATAACATTGCGGCTTATAGATGCGCTAAGGGCAAGACCCAGAAATTCCCGGCGGTCAAAACCATTCATTACTCGGAGACGAACACTTGACGGCCACGAAACCATGTTTGTAGTGGCGCCGTCTCGGAAACTGCCTCGATTGGGACGTTATGAATATCTTGATTGAGTATGACAAAATCAGCCGATTTTCCGACTGCTATTGACCCTGCCTCGCTCTCGATACCCAAAATAATCGCGGGTTGGGAGGTCCACAAAACGATAGCCTCATCAAGGGATACTCCCTGCTCCGCCCAAAATTCACTGGCGATGCCACTTGTAGGGTGGCGGCGGGTCACCAGAGATTCTATTGCCGGCCAGGGATTCATATCTGCAGCTGCAGCAGGCCAGTCCGATCCGCCATTTACCAAAGCACCGGAATCGAGCAAATCTCGGGTAGGCCAATACTGCTCGCCCCTTGGAGATCCAACCGCTTGCAACACGGAATCAATAATGGGCCTTGGGTACCAGAGGTAAGGGGAAAAGTCAGCCACAGCATTCAACGCACTAAAGCGCGGTAGATCAGCGGGATCGATGTACCCCGCATGAGCCAGAGAAATGGGTTGGCCTGGAGCGCCGTTAATTGTCCGTGCATGCTCGATGGCGTCTAGCGCCACGCGCACAGCGCCATCACCTGCAGTATGGATTTTAATGAGGTACCCAGCAGCATCAAACCGCAGAACCGCTTGCTTAAGCTCTTCAGTGGCAATCATTTGCATACCCAGCGTCTCGTCCGGATGCTTTGCATCGGTCGTATAGGGCGCCACCATGAGCGCCGAACGCGAAGCGGTAGGCACACCATCAAGAAAAAACTTAATAGCGTTTGTCTTTAAATTGTCTGACCCAAACTGGGACGCACGCTGATCGTAGGTTGAAACTGGCTCCAAGGGCTCAAGCTCGCCACCATGACCATAGCTTTGCTGATACAACACTGCATGAATATTGAGCTTCCCTGCATCATCAGCCGCCTTGTAAGCGCGCATAGCTATTTCAGATACTCGCGCATCACCAAACGCCGTCACGCCATAGCTATTGGCTATATTTGATACCGCCGCAATTCCGGCAGCTTGCTGGGTCAATGTGTATGGGGGAATCACCGCAGAGACAACACCCGCAGCTGCCTCAAGCAGGACACCATTGGGAATGCCATTAGGGTCACGAACATAAACCCCTCCAGCTGGGTTCTCTGCTTCAGCGGTCAGTGGAATCCCTGCTAGCGTTAAAGCTTTGGTGTTCGCCCAGCCGTGGTGGGCCGAGTCATCATCTAAAAATACCGGATGATCACCACTAACAGCATCTAAAAAGGCACGTGGCGACGGAATATCATGATCCACAAAAAAATTGCTATTCCACTGACCGCCGACAATCCACTCGGGGGCGTCCGGTGCTTGGGCGCAGCCCTCAATCGTTTGTGCTAATGCCTCAGGTGTAGCGTCAAAAGCAAAATTACACATATACAAGACTTTCTGGCCACCCATGGACGGATGCACATGAGCATCGATTAATCCGGGAAATACTGCAGCGCCCTGAGCATCAATCACCTTCGTAGCATCATCAACAAGTGCTAGCACTGCCGCAGTACTGTCTACGGCCAAAAACTTGCCACTTTGAATCGCTAACGCTTCGCGCACTTCCCCCGATGAGCCATCGATATAAACTTTGGCATTGATCAAGACGGTATCTGCCATTAACGACGCCGGGCTTTCCGTTACCGGGACATCCAGCGGCGTTTCTTGACAGGCCGCTAACGCTAGACAGCCGACCATCGTGACCCAAACCGTATATCGCTTCATAGGTTGCCTCATAAAAATCACTGCATTGAAAACAAAAAAAGGGGCCGCAAAAGGCCCCTACTTTAATTGGTCATCCAGTAAGTTACTGACCTATGAAGTAGCTGAAAGACACGCCATAAGTCCTTGGCATGCCATAAGTCCGCACATAGGGCCCATTACCTCCGGTATAGGCAGAGGGATAATAATCCTCGTCAGTGAGATTTCGCACCCAGGCCATAACCCGCCAGTTACCGCTACTCGAACCCAGACCCACTCTTGCATTCGCAACGCCGTATTCCTCAGTGGCATCCTCAGGCCGGGGGCCTCCGGTAGTCTTCCCGGTTTGGTTGTAATCTGCCGACAGATCCAGCATCAGACTGTTGGTGATAGGCATTTCGTAGCGCGCAAACAGGGTATATGAAAAATCGGGCGTCATGGCTAGTTCCTGCCCAGACGCATCATAGTAGTTTATGTTGTTGGGGTAAGAACTGGTCGCTCGATCCACTGCCTGCCACTTTTTGACTTCAGATTCCAACCAGGCACCATTTGCTGCCAGCGTTAAACCTTCGGTTGGCTGCCAAGTGAACTCAATTTCGGCACCATAAATTTCTGACTCATCCACGTTGGTTAGACCGGAGATATTACCCACCAGTGTGACCGCCGCGTCTTGCTCCTGCTTATCCTTATAGTCGTAATAAAACACCGCGCCGTTAACCTGCATGGTGCCCCCCGCCAGGGTTGCCTTGGTACCGATCTCATACGCCGTCAGCACCTCTTCTTCATAAGGGATGAGCTGTGTTGTTGTGTTTGAGTTTGCACCGTTGAACCCACCGGATTTGAAACCGTTAGAGATGGAACCATAAACCAGAAGGTCGTCTGAAGGCGTCCAATCTAATCCGATCTTACCCGTGGCTCGACCGGTATCAATCTTATCTGAGTAGGGGTTAAATGAGGGGTCGAAGCCGCCGATATCATTGATAGTGCCGCAATCACCGGGCCCTACTTCAAAGGGCGACCCTGCAAGTCCAAAGACATTGTTTAAGAACAAGCCCAACGAGCCGTCATCGGCGACATAAGTGCAACCGGTCCAATCACGCTTCTCGTTGGTATAGCGAGCACCGGCAATGAGCTTGAGGCTATCACTCAAATCATACTCAACGTGACCAAAAATGGCAGCTGAGGTGGTTTCCTGGTCGTACTTGGTATCAAGCTCGAGAATAGGGTTGGGGGCAAACAGACCCACACCAAATGGAATACTGCCATACCCATAAACTGAATCAGACATGAAATAGTGATAGTACTCATCCATGTCATCCTGAGAATAGTAAAGTCCGACCACCCAATTTAACCGATCGCTCTGTCCAGCAAGTCTTAACTCCTGACTAAATACCTGCAAATCAGTCGTATTGATGTTGCTAGAGTCATTATAAAAACCGCCATCCCAGTCGTTGCTTTCTTCCCGCTGAAAGTCGCTGTATCCGCTAATTGACGTTAACGTAGCGTCGCCAATAGCCCAGTCTAAGCGGAGCATAATGTTGGTAGCCTGGTTGTCCCGCTGCGGGCGAAGGTCGAAAGTTCTACCAGTAAGAGCACTGGTATAAGTGTTGGTCCAACCCGCTTTGGTGTTGTCATCGACCGAATACCAAGGAGGCGTTTGACCAAAGGTGGCATTACCGGGAATTACATACTGATCTAAAGGCGTATAGGGCGCTGTAAAATCGCCAATTCCGATCAAGCTGCCTGGATAAGCTGTGTTAGCCGTATTATCGGATTGATCATCGACGTAACTCACCATCAATTTGGCAGTAAAACTATCGCTTAAGTCGCTTACTAGCGTGCCGCGAATCGCCATGACATCGTCTTCACCGAGCTTATCGTCGCCAACCGTGTTTTCTTGCCAGCCCTCCCCAGACTGGGCAATCCGCACTGCCACACGCCCGCGTGTAGAATCAGACAAACTGCCACTGACATAACCCTCAAGATCTAGCGCTTCGTAACGACCATAACTTGCGGTAACGCCGGCAGAAAACTCTTCGGTGGGCTCTTTGCTAATAAAGTTAATTTGGCCGGCGGTTGTGTTGCGTCCATAGAGATCGCCCTGAGGACCTTTCAGTATTTCTACCCGCTCAGTGTCAAAAAGCAGCCCTCGCGTCATGACCGTGTAGGGCATCGCCACACCATCGAAATAAATGCCTACGGTCGATGACGCTGCGGTGGAATAATCCTGAAAACCAACGCCACGGATTGTGTAAAGCGGTACGCCTGTGGCCGCTGTCTCATTGACGGTAACTCCCGGAGTGTACATCGCGATATCTTCCGCGCTCAGGATACCCAGTTCACGGATCTGCTCTCCCGTGAATGTCGTGATCGCAATACCCACATCATTAGCGCCCTGCTCGCGCTTTTGCGCTGTGACAACCACCTCTTCTAGCTGCAGCGCAGAGGCCGGCATAGTGACTGAGACCATAGCAACCGCAGCCGCTAGCGTTGTCATAGGACCGCAGTAGCTTTTTCGACAATTATTCATTGTGAACTCCCCTGAGTAGCGTTCTTATTTTTTGACTACGGTGTTAAAGCCGCAGACGCATCCCTATAGCTGGCACTATACCTTCAGCATTCTCTTTACGATTGACATAAGTGGCCACAGACTTGACCGTGAAATCTGGGTAATCAGTCTTAACTCACAGTGAGTTTTAGCCTCGCTGCACAGCACTCAATCGAGCAGCGCGCGCAGGTTTTCACGATAAGCTTGGGGGGATTCACCGACCCAAGATCGAAACGCTCGGCTAAAAGCGCTTAACTCTGAATAACCCAAATCAAAAGCGATTTCAGTGAGCGAGGCGCGCGAGTTAACCAGCAGGTACTTTGCTCGTCGCTCTCTCGCAAGGTTTTTTGCTTCGTTAAAAGTAAAGCCTTCCTCTGATAGCCTGCGCCGAAGCGTTCGTGTCGATAACCCCATGAGTCTCGCAACGCTAATAGAATCGAGGTTGGCGATAGGGTCTTCCAGCATTATTTGACGACAGACCTTACCGACAAAACCACTGGTTTTATCCCCCATAGAAAAGTAGGTTTCCATGGCGTTAGCCAAAACTCGAAACATCAGTTTATTACTGGTGAGAAAGGGCTGACTCAAAAAAGATGATGGCAAGTAAATGCTGTTGTGCTCAGCATCAAAGTCTAGCCTGCACTTAAAAAAGTCGCGCAGCGCATCGGTTGTGGCCGGCTGCTTGTGGCGGAAAGTAACCCGTATCAAAGGCACTGCCGTTCGAGTGGCAGTTAACAATGTTTGAACCAGAAATCCGACGAGATATTCATTAAGCTGGGCCATATCAGGACTGCCCATATCCATAAGATCGGAAGAGAACACCACTGGCTCTCCATTGGGCCGAAAATGTGTTGTGATGCCCGAATCGATATAACGATCATATTGATTGAGAAACTTTAATCCACCGCCCACTGAGGGCGCTGCCAACATGGCGACGATCAGCAGGCTACTCGATTCATAATGAAAATCGCGGCCCATAGAGAGGCCCATACTCTGGTTCTTGGTGACTTCTGCCGCCTGCTCAAAAAGGGCCGCCACACTCTCTAGCGGCAGCGGCAAGTCATATTCTTGGTTGTTAGTGTAGTCAAGACCGCTGGCTTCAAAGACAGGCCCGGGATCAACCCCTCGATCCATCAGATAATCGCGTACATAGGCGGCAAAGCGCGGTGAAAGGCTCGGGGTATAGCCCTCTACAGAGCTCATCGCAGTAGGAGTCAGTCGAGCCCGTTAAGTTGGGTGTAATACGATGCAAGGGCTGTCATGGCCGAAGGCTGAAGGTCTTTCACAACATTAACCATGAGAGGGTGATAACGGGTACCACTCTTGAAGGCCCGCAGCTGGTTATCTAGGTAGGGCGCACTTTGGCCTGCAAGGATAGGCCAGTCTTCTGTCACGGGGTAACCTTTCATGCCGTGACAAGCGTGACAATAACCGGCTCTGTTCAAGCCCTCTTCAACCAAATTGGCGTTGCCGTTGTCTGCAACCACCCAAGCCTGCCCTGCATACCAAGCAGCGAGTTCGTCAATATCGGTATCACTCAACCCAGCGGCCATGCCATTCATTAGAACGTTTTTACGCTCACCACTGCGAAATCCCTGAAGTTGCAGGACAAGATAAGCCCGATTTTGTCCACCCAGATTGGCGTAATCTGCACTAATACCCACTCCGTCTTTACCGTGACAACCGATGCAAGTAGCCAATGCTTTCGGTTCAGCAGCCAGCGAAGGTGTCACTACAATGACTGCAAGCGCAGCTAGAAGACCAGCGAATCTCGTTACACACTTCATGACTTGACTCCTTACGGCTTCAATGCGGCGATTTCTGCCAACACGGATGCTCTGTGATTTTCGATTTCTTGTAATGGCTCTTTTCTAAAAATAGCCACTTCCTCAGCTGTATAGGGTGTATAACCACCCGGTGGCAGACTGTCCCCTGCAAAACTATCGATGCTCCAATTCAGCACCTCCGCAAGTTCAGCGTCGTTTAAAGTAGACAACGCCGAGCCCGGCACCCGCACCATAAACTCTCTCCCTCTCTGGCTTCGGAGAAAGTACCCCATAAAATCTTTCAACGGTGGAATGGCATTGGCGCCCGCACCGTCGGGCGTGTGGCAACCCTGACAGAACATTTGATAATGGTATTTTGCGCGTTCAGCATTCATCCCATCCCCAGCCGCAAAAACCGGGCCCACCAACACCAGCAACACCAGCAGAAAACCCTTGATCATTGTGTTCGACACACGGCTACTCCTCGAAAGCCACCCCGACGACCACAGCAGCAGAGCAATGGTAAGACGCACTCGATGTTCCTAGGCACCAGTTAATATCATTGGTTTTGTCGGGACGATACGGAGGCCTGTCACCCTCATCACGTTGACACAAGCAAGCTCCACAACCGGGCTTACCACAACAATCATTATATGAAATCACATAGTTACGGCCATCAGCGGGGTTATGGCAGGTACCGATCCATGTCACCGGCGACATTTCCGTACCCGGAGGACAGGTATTTGCACTGCCGCCACAACAGCTGCACAAAAAGCCATCGATGGCACAATAACGCCAGTAGTCACAATCAGTATCACTACCCGTCTCTTGAGGCCTGGCGGCACCCTCTGGCCCAGCAGCACGAGCCACGGGTAACAGCGGCAGCGCGCTAGCGCCCACCAGCACTCCGCCCAAAGCTTTCAGCATGCCTCGACGTGGTGCTCGCTGGGCTACACTACGGGCTCGCTGCTCGAGCAACCGATCGATGAAAGACATCATGATTTAACCTCCACATAAGACGCATCAGTACGCTTATTCATATAGTCCTGGATCGAAGCGACGCCTTGTTCCTTGGCTTCGAAAAGACTGTCGATGTGCTCTCGGGAATTAACGATTCCCAGAGACGCCACACGCTGCTGCTCATCAACCAAAACCGCGTAGGGTAACTTCGATACACCGTAACTTTTGCCAACAAGCTCGCTCACTACGTAAGGTAACGAAATTCCTTTGCGCGCAACATAGCCCGAATGATCTTGTTGATCGCCATCGCTGACCAATACCACATCCATCCAAGCTGACTCAGCTCGTGCGCTCGATAGCAAAGCGGGCATGAGTTCATTGCAAACGGGACAATCGGGTGACATAAAAAATAGCAATTGAGACTTGCGGCTAACTCCTCCAATGCTTATCCGTTCATCGCTAAGGGTTAAGGCCTCAAGAGCAGGTGCCTGTGCACCGACCTCAAGCGTGCGATTAACCATTAGAGCCCCAGCTGGAGCCACGCGTTCGTAGAGCACACCCACCTGCCGCAACAACGCATAGTTAACGACCGCCAAGCCAATGACCGCAATCCACAAAACTATGTTTGAGGCTAAAAGAAAACTCATACCGACCACCCTACTAAGCGCTGCCGATTGGCAATGATTTGGTCCACAGACAAATAAACCAGTACTAAGAACAAGCCAAAGACCAGAGCCAAAAAAATCACCGCCCAAGACGTCACTGCGGGCTCCACAGCAACGACGCCCAGTAGCCCAGCAGCAACCAAGGCATTGCGCCAAACCAGCTCTGGGCCAACTCGAGTTTCCGCCGCAGGCCCACTGCAACCACAACGCAAATCGCTTCGGCCCGTCTGAATCTGTCGCCACATAAATAGTGCATACAGCACAAGCAGTAAGCTACAACCGAGTGCTCCTAGTGCTCGGGTGGTAGGCACGATGAGCATCAGTGCCAGCACCATCTCCACAAAGCCCGTCGCCGATACCGCCCGGTTAGTCACTGGCCGCCCTAAATAGGCCGCCATAATATCCACGTAACCTGCAGAGTGCCGACACTTAGAGTACCCCGCATGGAAGAATATTGCGCAGACAAAAACCGCGATACCGGCTAACAAAACGGACGTCAGCATTTACTGAGCACCCCTGAGCAACAGTGGCGTTTCCTGACCAAACCCCGTCAGCTTCTTGATAAAACTGCCGCTCAATCCATCGTAGAGTTCAACGCTCATATCAGTGGGATTGGTCACCAGCACCTTGGGCTCTTCCCCTCGACTAACCGCCAGAGAAAGGCCCCATGCTTCTAAGGGAATGCGAAGAACACGTCGGCGAGCCTCCGGGTCAAACACCCAAATCTCACTGCCCCCTGCATTGTGCATTCCCTCAACACCGTTGGCCTCTGAGTTCATTAAAAAATAAATACGACCTAAATCATCCTCACCGTCTATGCCAATACCCGAGGGAGCCCAGGACTCCTCGCCCTTCCCAAATAGCGACCACGAAGCCATGGGTAGTGCCGCTGATCCGGTTAACGCGACTGGCTGCACACGACCATCGAACGCCGGGAAATAGGCGATATCACCGACCCTAGCAGGTCGCTCAAAAATGGGGGAGTCGTCGGAATCAAAAAACACGTCACTCAAGATTCTCGATTTTTCTGAACCGTCTTCGTTAAGCAGTACGGTCAGCATACGGCCATCAGCACACAGTGCGCTCAAACCAAGATCCCCATTGGAGTAAATAAAACTGCACCCGGGAGTCGGTATTTCCCCCAAAACTGCACGCGTGTCCAGATCAACCAGAGTCACACTGGTCGATGGGCTCAGATTGAAAATCGCCAGCCACCGATCACCCTTTAAAAGCTGCAACGCGACGCGCTCGGGCATACCCATGAAGCGCTTACCTGCAGGTAGTATGACCTCCGCAATCGCCGAAAGATTGACCGTGTCCCAGATTGTCAGTACATCGATACGATCCCCTCGGGTGCCCCGGGTGTGAAAGGTTTCAATGGCCAGAATTTCCCCTCGGGAAGGCGCCTCAATGAAGCTCCCCATAAGGCTCAGGGGAAACATCCCCTGCACCTGGTCACCAATAGAATCCTTATCGGTATCCAAGACATAAACCTTGCCGTCCGACATGTGGAAAAAAGCCGCATCGTGAACCAAAAACCAATCAGCAGGATAACGCTCGGGCAGGGTTTCGATGATCCCGGTCGGCTCCACTGCGAGTGGCGGCCGGACTTCTTCTGCACTGACCAGCACACTCAAAGCGGTCAGCAACGCAACAAACAAGCCTTTTTTCATCATGATCATCCCTCGCACGCTTATTAACCCTTCGCAATTTGTAAGGTTTGAATATTGGTGTATTCAACGAGCCCATAACGACCAAACTCAACACCAACGCCAGACTGTTTAACACCGCCAAAGGGGGCGTCAGGTTGAATCATAGCGTGATTATTGACCCAGGCAGTTCCGCACTCAAGTCGCGACGCAAGCTTCTGGGCCGCCTCTGTATCACTAGACCAAACCGAGCCACCCAGTCCCACCGAAACCGCATTGGCTCTTTCCAGTGCGTCCTCGACATCTGAAAAACTCACAACAGGTAAGATAGGGCCGAAAGGCTCCTCTTGAACCAATCGACTGTTCTCAGGTATGTCCTTAACGATAGTAACAGGGAAGAAATAGCCCGGCCCGGGTACCGGCTCGCCGCCGGTGAGAAAAGTAGCGCCATCAGCCCTTGCCGACTCGGCGAGTTCGCAAACCCGGTCGTACTGCATTTTATTTTGAATGGGACCAAAATCCGGGCTCTCTGATGCCGGACCGGTCTTCACACTCCCTGCGATGGCCGCTAGAGCCTCACACATTTCATCATAAATATCTTCATGCACGTACAGGCGCTTCAGAGCCGCACAGGTCTGACCATTGTTAATCATGGCCGTAGCAAAGATTTTACCCGCGGCCTCAGCCACATTGGTGTCGGGCAATACAATCGCCGCGTCATTTCCACCCAATTCGAGCGTCAGTCGTTTTAGGTTATCGGCAGCCGCTTCCATAATGCGCTTACCGGTACGGGTTGATCCAGTAAAGACAATTTTATCGATATCGGGATGCGATGAAATTGCCGCGCCGAGGGCGCCCTTTCCAGTCACAATATTGACAACACCCGGGGGCAGTAAATCACTAATGAGATGCATCGCCTTTAGCACTGTCAGTGGCGTGTATTCAGATGGCTTTGCGACCACGGTACAGCCGGCAAGTAGCCCAGGAATAATGTGCCAACAGGTGATTAAAAGCGGATAGTTCCAAGGTGTAATCGAACCCACGACGCCCACGGGCTTGCGATGCACTTCAATTCGAGCTTCGTCGTTGTCCTGAATAACTTCCACCGGTAAATCTAGGCTGGCGGTATAACGGATCCATGCCAAGCTTCCCCCCAACTCAAACATGGCACCTAAACCTGCAAACCCCTCAATCGGCTTGCCCTGCTCCTCGCTCAATAATTGAGCCAGTTCACCCATATTTTCTTCCAATCGATCGGCAATTTTTAAAATAAGAGCGCGACGCTCGTCCATCGATTGCCCGCTCCAGCCCGGCAGCGCCCGTCTAGCGGCTGCAACTGCCTCGTTTAACTGCGTTAGGCTAGCCTCTGGAACCGTCGTAATCACAGTCTCCGTAGCAGGATTTATCACTTCAAATGTATTTTCAGCCGTTACCGACTCACCGTTTATAAGCATTGAATAATCAGACATAAAATCCCCCTACAAGTGTTATGTGAGCCCGCGTGTTTTCTTCTTATTCACGTGCGCTTTGCCCAGCATGCCCTGAGTTACCGGACCATGTTTTACATTTCACGGGCCCCACGCCATTAGGTAACGCGTTATCTTTTTCTTGAGTATAACGTTGCGGGGCGTTGACACCAAGGCGTTCAGCCTTGGAGGTTGATAACATCAAACGGCCTACAAGGCTCATGATGCCACTCCCGACTCAGCCAATTCAGTTTCTGATGCACCAAACTCAGAACGCACCAACAACCGCGCATAGTTTTCTCGATCTACCGCTCCCCTGTCGCTACGATCTCTTAACGACACTATCACCATCACTAAAACTGAAGCGGGCATGGTAAACAGCGCGGGATAATCGTAGGGAAAAATAGGCTCACCATTGCCCAGCACCGAGACCCAGACTTGGGGGCCCAAAACAATAAGAACAATGGAGGAAACAAGCCCTACCCCAGCACCGTACATCGCACCGCGCGTGGTAAAGCCTGACCAAAACAAAGAGAGGAAAAGAATAGGAAACGTCACCGAAGCAGAGACCACCATGGGAATGGTCGCAATAAAGGCAATGTTTTCATGCTGAAAAATAATGCCCAATGACACCGCAGCAAGACCGATCAAAAAAACACTGACCCGGGTGAGTCGCAGTTCGGTTTTTGGGTCGGGCTTTCCTTTCTTGAGAACTTCAGCGTATACGTCATGAGAAATTGCTGCTGCACCCGACAGCGTCAGCCCCGCAACCACGGCTAGAATCGTGGCAAAACATACTGCAGACATAAAGCCTGTAAGCAGATCGCCACCCATAGCGCTAGCAACATGAATTGCTGCCATATTACTGCCACCAATCAGCTTACCCTCACCATCAAAAAACTCTGGAGATCCCGCAACATAGGCAATAGAGCCAAACCCCAGCACTAACAGGGCAATGTAAAAATAGCCGATAAATAGTGACGCGTAATAGGATGACAACTTTGCCTGACGCATATCGGGAACCGTGAACAGACGCATCAGGATATGGGGCAAACCCACAGTCCCAAACAGCATCGAAACTTGAATAGTAAGAATTTGTACCGGATCGCTGAAGATCGCACCTGCCCCAAGAATAGCCTCTCCTTTCGGGTGGTTTACCACAGCTTTACCCAGCAAGTTTGAAAAGCTAAAGCCCGAATCGGCCAGCAACAATCCCGCAATGAGCGTTACTCCCGTCAACAACAGGGCTGCCTTTATGATCTGCACCCACGTCGTCGCCAACATGCCGCCAAAAGCGACGTAGGCCAGTACGAGTACGCTGACCAGTAATAAGGCCCATTCATAGGGCAAGCCAAACAGCAGTTGAATCAGTGTACCCGCGCCGACCATTTGTGCGATGAGATACATGATGACAATAAGAATCGTGCTAAACGCAGTGACGAGACGAATGGGGTCTCGGTCAAGTCGCTGTGAAATCACATCGATGAATGTGAAGTTACCGAGATTACGTACACGCTTGGCAAACAAAAACATAAATACTGGCCAGGCACCAAACGCGCCCAGAGACAAAATTAAGCCGTCGAAGCCCCCCACATACATCAGTCCGGTAATACCGAGAAACGACGCCGCCGACATAAAATCGCCCGCAATCGCAAGGCCATTTTGCGCACCCGTTATTTGTCCGCCGGCGTTGTAAAAAGTTGAACTGGTTTTTGTTGCCTTTGAAGCCCACCAAGTGACATACAGGGTCAGTGCAACAAACAACAGGAACATACCAATAGCGATAGGATTTAGAGCTTGACGCTCGGCAGCTCCCTCTAGCGCCCCTGCCGCAAACATCAGGTCAGACCACAAAAGCAGTAAAGCGCTGGGCACAACCCGAAAATATCCCCGCAGCATCATCGGGCACCCCAGCGAGACATCATCAGAAACACGGTCTCCAGTGCAATAAACGTCAGGATCAGGAGCACAAACATTAGCAGCGAACCCGTCAACCAGGTGTCCCCTACATAGGTCCCTAAAGCTGTTCCCCAACTTGTCCAGTTAAGGGTAAAGGAAAAATAAAGCACCAAATGTATGCCAGTAAACAACAGTCGCTGTCGTGTCTTACGGTGCACCGCCTCTACGTTCGCTTCCGTCATAGTTCTCTCTTATTTCAGCCCCGAGTTTTTAAACTGAGTGTGCCGGTACTGGGCTCAGCTCCCTGACCAGCGCTTATCAAAATCAATATGCACGTGCTCAGTAATAGGATGCGATTGACACGTAAGTATCATGCCCCGCGCGATTTCATCAGCCGTCAAGCCCCGCTGAATATCCATTTCAACTTCGCCCTCAACCAACAGCGCTTTGCAGGTTGAGCAAACGCCACCCTTGCAGGCGAAGGGTAAATCTAGACCTAGATTAAGACCTGCGTCCAATAAATTTTCGCCATCTGCAGCAATGCGTACTTGGCTCGCGCGGCCATCGCTAACCAGCGTGACATCGCACATTTTCCCCGAAAATGCCTCGGCACGTGCATGATGCCTAGCCACGCGCTCTGCCGCATCCTCAGCAGAGCTGCCAAACAGCTCGTACTTGATTTTATCTTCAGGAATTCCGCTATTGCGCAGACCCCTGGAAACCTCCGAAATCATTGACTCTGGACCACACAAGAAAAATCCGCCAAAACCCTTAAGGTCGAGTATTTTTCGACTGAGTTCAGCGCCTTTCTCATTATCAATACGACCGTTGAGTACTGGCGCATCCTGGGTCTCTCGGCTGAGTATATTGACCCAGTTAAAACGCTCTAAATACTGATTCTTCAGAAAAGATAATTGCTGGCGAAACATAATGCTGGAGGAGCGCTGATTGCCATACAACAACGTGGCTCTCGAACTGGAGTCGGCCTCTAATACTGACATGAGCATAGACATAATGGGCGTAATGCCTGAGCCGGCCGCTATAAATAAATAATTGGTCCCGGAGGCCTGTAGCTGAGGCAAAGCAAAGTTACCCTGTGGTGCCATCACCTCAAGGGTCATGCCACAGCGCAACTGCTCGTTAGCAAAATTACTGAATACTCCGTTCTCGACGCGTTTAATGGCCACCGTTAACTGTCCTTTAGACGGGGGCACACAGATCGAATAAGCGCGGCTAACATGGGCATCATCAATCAGAGTTCGAAGAGTCAAATATTGCCCTGGCTTAAAATCAAAGACCTCTTCAAGGTCTGCGGGTACCTGAAAGCTTACACAGACCGCATTTGCCGTTTCAGGAACTACACGAGTCACTTTTAGCGAATGAAATATCGCGCTGGACATTCTATATGGCCTTAAACACGTCAAAAGGCTCCTGGCAGGCAAGACATCGAAAAAGTGCCTTGCAGGCTGTAGATCCGAATTCACTGATCACTTGGGTATTTTCACTGCCACATTGTGGGCAGCCGATGTCGCCAGCTTCTGCTGAGGCAACGCCATAGGACGTCATTTTGCGACGCGCCTCAGGGGTTAACCACGCGGTGGTCCACGCTGGCGCCAACCGGGTCTCTACCACCACCTGATCGTAGCCTCCAGCGGCGAGTGCGGCGCGGGCGTCTTCTTCCATGATACCCAGGGCGGGGCACCCAATATACGTGGGCGTCAGCACCAACTTAACCGTGTCACCCTCACAGCTGACATCTTGCAGTACACCCAACTCGTAGAGAGAGATAACAGGAATCTCAGGGTCCATAACCTCATCGAGCAGAGCCCAAATCTCGCCCACTTTAGATTCCTGCCGACGTCGTCGCCTCGCCAGTTCCTCAACCGGTAACAAGGGAATGCATTCGGCCATACGGGCAGTCACCACTGCAGCCCGGGATAAGCCCGCTGCATAAATTGCATCTCCGCTAAAATAAACCCCAGATCATCCGTATGGATTCCGACTCTACCACCGGTAACGCCTCCTTGAGACTCGGGTACCGCAAGGGTCGCTGTACGTAATGTTTCTGTCACTGTCTCAAGCCAGGTCGAACGTAAACTTGAGGTGTTCACGGCGACACCTGCAACCACCAAATCGTTTACCAAGTCGTCACATTCGAACATCTCATCGGTATAAATCCAGAGCTGTTCCAAGGCGTTTTGGCAACGTTCGTGACTTTCTTGGGTGCCATCGCCTAGGCGCAGCATCCAATCGCTACTGCGACGCAAGTGATACCGACTTTCTTTTTCCGCCTTGGCGGCAATAGCCGCAAGCTGGGGGTCTGTGCTGTGACACAGTGCTTGAGTAAACGGTAGGGAGAATGCGTCATACAAAAACTGGCGACACAAAGTAAAGGCGAAGTCGCCACGAGGCAGTTCACACAGCAGTAGATTAGTAAAATCACGAACATCGCGCTGATAGGCGAAGGTATCCTCGGTAACCTCCCCGCCCATAAGCTCAGCAGCATATTGATAGAACAACCGCGCCCGCCCTACAAAATCAAGGGCGACATTGGACAGAGCAATATCCTCCTCAAGAAATGGTGCGCGACTCATCCATTCAGATAAACGATGCCCCATAATGAGAGCATCATCGCCTAATCGAACGACGTAGCGTGTTAACGGATCATTCAGCTTCATAAACTGTCGACCCCCTCAGGCAACTCGTACATCGCCGCATGCCGATAAGGTTTGTCATCTAAAGGGTCATAAAAACTCTCACAGTCGCTTTCTTGAGATGCCGTAATATCTCGTGAGGCCACTACCCAAATACTGATGCCCTCTCCGCGACGAGTGTAGACATCGCGGGCATATTCCAGGGCTTGATGCGGGTCGTCAGCATGCAGACTGCCAACATGCTTATGATCCAGACCCCGGCTGGAGCGAATGAAAACCTCGTAAAGCTGAAGCTGATCGGACACCGATACCTCCTCAGGCCACTTCCGCACGGGCTGTGCGACGCTTTGCCTCGAAGGCAGCCATAGCTTCACGGACCCACGCGCCCTCGGTATGGGCTTCTACATGATGAGCCAGGCGCTGACGATTACAGGGGCCGTTGCCAGAAACAACGCGCTGAAACTCCTGCCAATCTATGGCGCCGAAGTCGTAATGCCCCCGCTCCTCATTCCAGGACAAATCGGGGTCAGGGACTACCAGTCCAATGGCCTGTGCCTGTTGTACCGCTTGATCGACAAATTGCTGTCGCAGCTCATCATTGCTACGTCGCTTTATTTTCCACTTCATAGACTGCGCCGAATGCGCCGACTCTGCGTCGTGGGGACCGAACATCATAAGCGAAGGCCACCACCACCGGTTCAGTGCGTCTTGAGCCATATCACGTTGCAGTTCAGCACCTTGCATCAGAGTCATCATAATGTTGTACCCCTGACGCTGATGAAAGCTCTCCTCCTTGCAGATTTTCACCATGGCACGGGCATAGGGTCCGTAAGATGTATTTTGCAACGAGACCTGATTCACAATTGCCGCACTATCAACCAGCCAACCAATAGCGCCAATGTCAGCCCAAGTTAAAGAAGGATAATTAAAGATCGAGGCGTATTTACTCGCGCCAGTATGCAGTCGATCGATGAGCTCGTCCCGGGTGATGCCTAAGGTTTCAGCTGCGGCATACAAGTACAAACCGTGCCCTGCTTCATCTTGTACCTTAGCCATCAAAATCGCTTTTCGCTCCAAGGTTGGGGCGCGAGAAATCCAATTGCCCTCGGGTTGCTCACCGATAACCTCGGAGTGGGCGTGCTGTGATATTTGACGAATCAGGTTCTGGCGATACTTTTCTGGCATCCAGTCTTTCGGTTCGACTTTTTCCTCGGCATCGATCCTAGATTGAAATTTTTGCTCGTTGGGTACCAAAGACATATTGTCACTCATGCTACACACCTATATTCCGTCGTTTTAAACACGTTCAATAATCAGAGCTATACCCTGTCCTACCCCTATGCACATAGCGCACAAGGCATAACGTTTTTTGCAGCGCTGCAGCTCATAGGCAGCGGTTGTTACCAACCTAGCGCCACTCATTCCCAGGGGGTGTCCCAATGCGATGGCACCACCATTAGGGTTGACCTGTTCAGCATCATCGGCGAGGCCAAGCGATCGGGTAACGGCAAGCGCTTGGGCGGCAAAAGCTTCATTAAGCTCGATGACATCCATATCGGCCAGGGTTAAACCCGCCTGCGCTAGTACTTTCAAAGTCGCCTCGTAAGGACCGTGACCCATGATTCTGGGTTCAAGTCCTGAAGTTGCCATCGCAACCACTCTGGCTAGAGGCTCCAAGCCCTGCGCTGATGCAGCCGAGTCAGACGCGAGTAGCAAGGCACAGGCACCGTCATTCACGCTCGAGGCATTGCCTGCGGTTACAGTCCCATCGTCACGAAATGGGGTTGGCAAGCTTGCCAACCGCTCTAGCGAAGCATCTTTCCTAGGGCCCTCGTCACGGTTAATCCTCAGTGGCTCACCTTTACGCTGTGGAATGATCACCTCGGTGATTTCCTGTGCCAGCCTTCCCGCGTCTTGGGCCGCTACGGCCCTCTGCTGCGAACGCAGAGCAAAAGCATCCTGATCGGCTCTTGAAATTTGGAACTGTGTCACGAGATTTTCTGCTGTTTCCGGCATTGAATCCGTACCCCAGCGTTTTTTAAACGCGGGATTCACAAAGCGCCAACCAATAGTAGTATCGAAGGTTTGCACGTTACGATCGAATGCCGAGTGAGCTTTACTCATGACAAAAGGAGCACGGCTCATTGACTCGACGCCACCGGCGATCGCCAGGCTGATCTCACCGCTTTTGATCGCGCGGGCTGCCGAACCGACGGCATCAAGCCCGGAACCACACAAACGATTCAGCGTGACCCCAGGCACCTGCTCTGGCATACCCGCCAGCAGTGCACTCATGCGACTCACATTCCGGTTGTCTTCACCAGCCTGATTGGCACAACCCATCCATATGTCATCCACAGCTAACCAATCTGTGTTTGGGTGCCGGGCCATCAAGGCGGCGATGGGAACTGCGCCCAAATCATCTGTACGAACAGCGGATAACCCCCCTCCGTAACGCCCTATCGGTGTCCGAACAGCATCGCAAATAAAGGCATTAATCATGGGCTATCCCTGTTGAATCAAGCCGAACAATTTCATCACCAATGGTAGCGGAGTTACCCCGGAACTGGGCGATACAAACACCCTCTTCGTTGGTCACTACAACGTCGTAAATGCCTGTCCGCTTACCCTGATGAACGACTGAAGCCCTAGCAAGAAGCCGATCGTTCAGTTTCGCTGGCTGCAAAAAATCAATGCGAGCCCCCGCTGCAACCGTAACGAGGTTTCGACTGTTGCAGGCATAGGCAAAGGCACTATCGGCCAGGGTAAAGAGGTAGCCTCCGTGGCATATCCCGTGACCATTAACCATCTGCGCCTGAACCGTCATTGTCATTTCAGCAACACCGAGATCAACAGCCACTAGCTCCATGGCCAACGCTTGACAGGCTCGATCATTTTTCCACATCGCTTCAGCCGCAGCGGTCGCAACTGCTAAGGAATCAGCACTCACTGGCCTTTGTACTCCGGCTTGCGCTTTTCCAGAAAAGCCTTCACGCCTTCAGCGTAATCTTCAGTAAAACCCGCCGTGCGCATTAAACTTTTTTCAAGCTCCAACTGATCGTCCAAACTGTTAGTCATAGATGCGGAAAACGCTTGCTTGGTATAGGCAAACCCCAGGGTAGGCTGAGTGGCAAGATGCTCCGCTACGTCCATCACCGTTTCCATGAGCAAGGCGTCTTCTACAACTTCCCAAATCAGGCCCCATTCCTTGGCCTGCCGAGCTGACACTTTGGGCATCAGCATGGCCATTCCCTTTGCGCGAGCCATACCAATCATTCTCGGCAGGTGCCAGGTGCCCCCTGAATCGGGTATCAGCCCGAGCATGGCAAAAGACTCTACAAACTTCGCCGACTCGGCTGCAAAAACCAAGTCGCAAGCTAAGGCTAAATTAGCTCCAGCCCCAGCGGCGACGCCATTTACGGCACAGATAACGGGCTTTTCCATACCCGTAATCCGTCGAATAAGGGGATTGTAAAAACGATCGACTGAATCACCTAGGTCAACACGTTCACCGGGGGCAACATTACGGTCATTTAAATCCTGCCCGGCACAGAAACCGCGACCAGCTCCGGTGATGACCACAGCCCGAATTGCACGGTCTTCCGCCGCGGCTTCTAGAACCTCGGCAACTTCTGCGTGCATGGCCGCAGTAAAACTGTTTAGGCTATCCGGCCGGTTTAACGTGAGGCAAGCTACACCACGCGCGACAACATATTCTATAGACTCATAAGCCATCGCTTACGCCTCCCGCCGCTCGACTAGGGTAAGAATGTCGTAGACCGCAACCGCGCCTCCGTTTTGGTTAGTGACCTCGACAGCCCAGACAACAACACCATTTGGTTTTTCGTCTCCACGCTGCGCCTTTTTAATTTTTCGCTTGACCGTCAGCTTGCACTGGATCGTGGTGCCAGCAGGCACAGGCTCGACAAAGCGCAGATTTTCGAGACCGTAATTTGCAATAACCGGGCCTGGGGCCGGGTGCACAAACATCCCGGCCGCCGCCGAAATAACAAAATAACCGTGGGCAACCCGCTGACCAAAGAAAGAATCTTTCGCCGCTATTTCGTCGAAATGCGCATAAAAGTGGTCGCCGCTAACGCAGCCGAAATTAACAATATCGGCTTCTGTTACGGTTCGGCGGTGAGTCACTAAGGTCTCGCCAATTTGCAGCGCTTCAAAATATTTTTTGAACGGGTGAACGTCATCATGAATTTCTTTAGCGCCACGATGGTACTCACGAGTAATCGCCATCATTGTCGTGGGTGAACCCTGAATGGCCGTTCTCTGCATATAGTGCTTGATGGCTCTAGCACCACCGAGTTCCTCTCCACCACCCGCTCGGCCGGGTCCACCATGGATCAAATTCGCCAACGGTGCGCCATGACCCGTTGACTCGCTGGCGCAATCTCTGTTGATGATCAGCATTCGTCCGTGCCAAGCCGCGGCGCCTAGTATGATGGCCCTAGCCTCCTCGTCGTCTGCCGTAAATAACGAGCCCACCAATGAGCCTTTACCCATCCTCGCGAGCTCGACAGCCTCATTGAGTGACTGGTAGGGCATGAGTGTTGCGACAGGGCCGAAGGCCTCGACGCTGTGCACCGCCAATGCACTGAGAGGCTGATCGCAACGTAATAATGTTGCGGGGTAAAACGCACCTGCGTTGTGTGATAACCCAGCCAAGACCATATCCCTATCGCCCCCGGCAATGATGGTCGCCTCTTCACAAAGCGCCTCTACTTTCGCACTGACGTCCTGCGCCTGCTCGGCATTGACCAATGCCCCCAAACGCACCTGTTCTAGGGTCGGATCTCCAGGGACTACTTTGGCGAGCCGAACTTTCAACGCTTCTGACACCTGCTCAATAAGCGCGTGTGGAACAATGACGCGCCGAATGGCCGTACACTTCTGCCCCGCCTTCGCGGTCATCTCCCGCACGACTTCTTTTACAAACAGCTGGAACTCTGGATCGTCTTCGGCCACAGATTCACCGAGGATGGCGCAA